>CABSNX010000063.1 GCA_902479205.1 uncultured Collinsella sp.
CTACACAAGGCTATTCGTCGGCAGCGTCAGATGTGTATAAGAGACAGGAATCACGCCCGCGCGCTTGGGCTGCACGCCCGGCAACGCGGCAATGCCTGCAACATCCAACGCAGACATGCGCTCGATAGCGGCCGAGATCTGCTCCATCGAAAGCTCGCGCAGGTGCACAAAGTTCGAGTCGTACGGCTCCAGTTCGTGGACCAGCGCCACGAGCGTGGTAACGGTACCGCCCACCGCGACGAGGCGCTCGGCGCGCTCAAAGTCGCTGGGCAGGCCCTCAAAATAGGCGGCGAACTGCTCACCTGCCCACGCGGCAGCGGCAGCAAGCTCGCCGTCCGCAGGCGGCAGCGCCGAGAAGAACCGCTCCGTCACGCGGCGACAACCGATGTCCAGCGAACGCGTGCCCTCCAGCGCAAAGACCCCACGCTCCGGCGCATAGACGCCCGTCGCGAGCTCCGTGGATCCGCCGCCCGAATCGGCAACAATGATGCGCTCGCCAGCAAAGTCGTGCGCCACGCCAAAAAACGTCAGGCGTGCCTCGACCTCGCCCGGAATCACCTGTGGCTCAAGCCCCAGATCGCGCAGGCCGTCCAGCAGCAGCGCGGCATTGGACGCATCGCGCGCGGCGCTCGTGCATGTGGTGCAGATGCACGCGGCCCCAAAGGCACGCGCCTCGTCCACAAACGTGCGGCATGCGGCGAGCACGCGCTCAACGGCCGCCTCGCAAAAGCGGCCCGTCGCGTCCACGCCCTCGCCCAAGTCGGTGATCTCGGTATGCTTGGACGATTCCACGATCGCCCCGGCCTCGACCTGCGCTAACACCAGTCGCGACGACACTGTTCCCAGGTCGATCGCGGCTACCTTATAGCGTTTGCAATCTGCCATTGCAGGCTCCCCTCCGGGCGCTATTTGCCGTTGGACACGACCGTCTGGCCCTCGACGCCGTTAAACCCAAACAGCATGTCGAGCGCTTGGATGTACCACGGCGCGTCCTTACCGACTTCTTCGATTTCCTTGGCAACTTCGCTGGCCTTCTTGGCGTTCGACGACTTCTGGCTCGACGAGGCATCCGAATCGCCGTCCAGGCCCTGCACTTCAATCCTCTTCTCGCCGGGCATCACCAAGCCCAGGTCCTCGGACGCCGCGTCCTTGATGCCCTCCTCCGAGAGCAGCTTGTCGACGCTTTTTTGCAGCTCGTCGTTATATTGCTCGCGAATCTCGACCTGCTTGGCCAAGATATCGCTCGAGCGCTTAGCCACATACAGGTCGCGTACGGGAAAATACAGGCTCACGAGCGCCAGCGCCACCACGATACCGATAAACAGCGGGCGCAGAGAGCCATGTGTAAAGTCATAGATTGCCTTAACCACCGCGTTGTCGTTGGCGTAGCGCATAAAGTCCGAGCCCGAAAGACGGCTCGAAGGCCTGCTCGCTTTGTCGTGCGTCTGGGCCGAGGGACGCGACGGATGCGACGAACGTGTCGGGCGTACTGGTCCATCTGTCGAAGTATTCACTTGAGCATTGGGGCGCGAGGTGCTTGTCGGGCGCTGCGCGGAGCGGTCGGCACCGGCGTAGGCGGACCCACCGAGCTGCACCGTGCGCGCACGGCGAAGCGACGGCTCACGCGAACCGGCGGAATAGTACCTGTTGTCGTAAATCTGATCCATGTGCGCCTTGTGCGGTTGAGGTTTGTTTGCGCTTAGTATTCTAGTTATAGCACGAGCGCGCGCGCCACCTTCGACAGCCTTTGCTCGACATAAAAAAGGCGCTGAGTCATATGGCCCAGCGCCCAATGGTGCTCAACAGCGCCCGGCTGAAGCAAGGCAAATCCGAGTCTTCCCCGCCCCCGCGACCTCCGCGTGCCTAGCGAATGTTGTAGAACGCGGCCTTGCCGGCGTAGCGCGCACTGCCCTCAAGCTCGTCCTCGATGCGGATGAGCTGGTTGTACTTGGCGATACGGTCGCTGCGGCACGGTGCGCCCGACTTGATCTGGCCGGCGTTGACGCCCACGACCAGGTCGGCGATCGTGGAGTCCTCGGTCTCGCCGGAACGGTGGCTCACGATGCAAGCGTAGCCGGCCTCCTTGGCGGTCTCGATGGCCTCGAGTGACTCGGTGAGCGTGCCGATCTGGTTGACCTTGACCAGGATCGCGTTGGCGGCACCCAGCTCGATGCCCTTCTTGAGGCGCTCGGTGTTGGTGACGAACAGGTCGTCGCCCACCAGCTGCACCTTGTTGCCAATGCGGCGGGTAAGCTCGACCCAGCCGTCCCAGTCTTCCTCGGCCATGCCGTCCTCGATAGAAATGATGGGATAGGTGTCGACGAGCTTCTCCCAGTAATCAACCATCTGGGCACTCGTGTACTCCACGCCCTCGCCCTTGAGCTCATACATGCCGGTCTCGGCGTTGTAGAACTCGGTCGAGGCCGGGTCCATGGCGTACATGAAGTCGACGCCGGGCTTAAAGCCAGCCTTCTCAACGGCCTTGGTGATGTACTCGAACGGCTCGGCATTGGTCTTAAGGTTGGGGGCAAAGCCGCCCTCGTCGCCCACACCGCCGCCCAGGCCGGCCTCGTGCAGCACGCCCTTGAGGGTATGGTAGACCTCGGCGCACCAACGCAGGCCCTCGGCAAAGCTCGGGGCGCCCACCGGCATGATCATGAACTCCTGGAAGTCGACGTTATTGTCGGCATGCACGCCGCCGTTGAGGATGTTCATCATAGGTGTGGGCAGCAGATGAGCGTTGACGCCGCCCAGGTACTGGCACAGCGACAGGCCAGCCGACTCGGCAGCGGCGCGGGCAACGGCCAGCGACACGCCCGGGATGGCGTTGGCACCGAGCTTGGTCTTGTTGGGGGTACCATCCGCAGCGATCAGCGCGGCATCGACGGCGCGCTGATCGAAGGCATCGAGGCCCACGACGGCATCGGCGCACTCGTTGTTGACGTGCTCGACGGCCTGCGAAACGCCCTTGCCCAGGTAGCGGCCCTTGTCGCCATCGCGCAGCTCGCAGGCCTCAAAGGCGCCGGTCGAAGCACCCGAAGGCACCATTGCGCGGCCAAAGCTGCCGTCCTCGAGCACGACCTCGACCTCGACGGTGGGATTGCCGCGGCTGTCGAGCACCTCGCGACCGTAGACGTCCAAAATATCGCTCATGTTGTCTCCCTCTCACTTGGAAACGTAGTGGATGCAAGCGACCGGCTGACCGTGCACCGTCGGTGCGCCTCCGTAAGTTAGCCATGTCGCACTTTTTGCATTATGCCCTAAGTTAGCCGAGGGATACACTTGATTTTCGAAAAATTTAGCGGGAACGATAAGGCGTGTCAGCCCGTCGTTCCCGCAGTCTTACTCCTCCGCCTTTGCGGCATCCCACAGGTCGTTGAGGCCGTGGGTCGAAAGCTCGGCAAGATCCACGTGAGCATCGGCCGCCATCTGCTCCATCGCGGCCCAGCGACGGCGGAACTTTGCCGTGCTGGCACGAAGGGCACTCTCGGCGTCAATGCCCTCTTTGCGCGCAACGTTGACCAGGGCAAAGAGCAGGTCGCCAAACTCCATTTCGCGCTCGGGCGTTCCGGGGGCCTCGGCCTCAAACTCGGCACGCTCCTCGGCGACCTCGTCCCACACGTCCTGGACCGTCTCCCACTCAAAGCCCACGGCAGCTGCCTTGCGCGACACCTTCTGCGCCTGCATCAGCGCCGGCAGATGCGTGGGCACACCATCGAGCAGACCCTCGGGCGCGGCCTCACCCGCCGCCACGGCTTTGTCCTTGGCGGCCTTCTCGGCAAGCTTGACCTCGTCCCAAATCTTGAGTACCTCGTTGGAGCTGTCGGCATCCACATCGCCGAACACGTGCGGATGACGGCGGATGAGCTTGGCATCGATATCACGCGCCACGTCGGCCAGTGTAAACTCGCCGGCGTCAGCAGCAATCTGCGCATGCAGCACGACCTGCATGAGCACGTCACCCAGCTCCTCGCGCAGGTGAACCGCGTCGTCCGCCTCGATGCAGTCGAGCGCCTCGTAGGCCTCCTCGATCATGTTCTTGCCAATGCTGCGGTGTGTCTGTTCGCGATCCCACGGGCAGCCATCGGGCTGACGCAGACGCCAGATGGTCTGCACCAGATGCTGCAGCTCGGCCGACGCATCGACCAGCGTGGACAGATCGCGCGAGCCCTCGGCATTTTGCTGAGCCATGTGCTCTGCCATGGTTAGTCCTCCTCCAGGATCACATGACGGAACGTTCCACCCTCGTAGATGCCGTAGCTGTGCGTGCCGTCCTTGGGGATGCTCACGCTGCCGGGGTTGAAGAGCCACAGGCCCGGGTGCGCGGCGCTCTCCTCGTTGACTTTGACGTGCGTGTGACCGTAGACGAGCGCGGAGCCCTCGGGCAGCGCGGGCGCGTGGTCGACGCTGTTGTGCATGCCGGCGCCAAAGACATGGCCGTGCGTCAGGAACAGCTCACGGCCGGTCTCGTCGAACAGCGTGGCGTAGTCGGCCATGACGGGGAAGTCGAGCACCATCTGGTCGACCTCGGCATCGCAGTTGCCGCGTACCGCGATGATGCGGTCGGCCAGGGCGTTGAGCAGCGGGATTACGCGCTTGGGGGCGTAATCGCGCGGCAGGTCGTTGCGCGGACCGTGGTAGAGCAGGTCGCCCAGCAGGACGATGCGGTCGGGCTGCTGGGATTCGATGGCGGCGACCAGGCGCTCGGCCCAGTATGCCGAGCCGTGGATGTCAGAAGCGATGAGGTATTTCATGGGAAGTTCCTTTCGGATGGGGTTGATGTGGCCGGGCGCGGCGCGTCGCTCGGCCGTGTTACTCAAATCGCAGTGCCACGGCTTGTGCCGCCTGCATCACGCGCTGGAGCGGCACGTTATGCTCGCGAGCGAGGCGGGAGCAGTCTTCGTACTCGGGCGCCGCACGCTCACTACCGTCGGGCAGGGTCGCCACCTTGACGGACACCTCGCCCCATGGCGTTGTTACGCGCTCAAAGCGGCGTGGTAGGCAAACGCGCTCCATAACCTGGCGGCGGATGCCATTGGTCGTGGTTTCCAAAAAGATAATCGTCTGTAGGCGCTCGATATCCTCGTGGGTACAGATTACCTGCAGCTGCCAGCCGGGACGGCCCTTCTTGCAATAGAGGGGCAGCCAGTGCACCTCGCGCGCACCGGCCTCGCGCAGGCGGTCGGCGGCGTAGGCGAGCACCTCGGGTGACGCGTCGTCGATATCGCATTCCAGCTTGACGATGGTCTCGGGCGCATCGGTCTCGCGGGACAGCGGAGATTTGCTATCGCATGGCATACGGTCCGGCTCCTTTCCGCACGGGCTCGTTTTGTTCACCCAAACGCTAACACATCGCGGGCGACGCGGATGTGACGGCACGTGATGAGCGCGATTTTCCTTGTCGGCAAGAAACCGACACTCCACCGCCTCAGCCAAACATGTACATCAGCCTCCAAACATGTCATTATTTGCAGCTTTTGAAGGCTGATGTACATGTTTTGACGCGGGGCCGATACCGCCGCGGCGGCCCTCGCACGCAACCCACCTTTCCAGTCAATTTCGGTCCCCGGTGCGCTCGTCGCATCGGGGACCGCGCCATTACAATGGAGCGGATTCGCTTGACGCAAAGGAGCCGCCATGCCCGCATGCCCGCTGGTCGATTGCCACACCCATACCTCGTTCTCGGACGGGCACGCCTCGTTTGAGGACAACGTTCGCGCCGCTGCTACGGCCGGTTGCCGTGCCATGATCTCGACCGACCACCTCACCCTGCCCGCCAGCATGGATGCCAACTGCGAAGTGCAGGTTGTCGAGGGCAACCTGCCGGCACATCGCTTGGCTTTTGAGGACGCCCGCAAGCTTGCCGCGCAGATTGCGCCGGAGCTCGAGCTTATCTATGGCTTTGAATGCGATTGGTACGAAGGCTGCGAGCCTTTGGTTGAGCGCTGGTCCGAAGGCGCCGTGGTACGCCTGGGTAGCGTGCACTGGATCGGCAGCCCCGGCGATATCATGGTCGGTGCTGCGGGCACGGCGGGGACGGAGGACGTCGCTCGTCCCGATACGCCCGATTCGCTTTGTGGCTGGGTCGACGATGACACCGACCTGCATGTTTGGGAAAACCTGGGCGTGCGCGGCGTGTGGGAGCGCTACGTCGACGACTGGTGTCGCGCCTGCGAAAGCCCGCTCAACTTTGACGTGATGGCTCACCCCGACCTGGTCATGCGCTTTTCGAAGGAAGGCTTTGCGCCCGATTTTGACCCCGCGCCATTCTGGGAGCAGATGGCAGAGTGTGCACACGATACGGGCCGCCGCGTTGAGGTCTCGACCGCCGCACCGCGCAAGGGGCTCGATGACTACTACCCCGCGACCGGTCTTTTGCGTTGCTTTGCCCATGCCGAGGTGCCCATTACCTTTGGTTCGGATGCGCACCGCGCCTGCGATATCTGCCGGAACATCCGCGAGGCCCAGGCCCACGCCTACGACTGTGGCTATCGAACCTTCGACATCCCCCACCTCACCGGAGAATGGGAGCCCACGCCCCTCGCCTAAGACTAGTCGTTGGAGACACTACTCTTCACAAATGACCCCTTGGGGACGGAGGAAAACAGGTCGTTTTGCTCACCACCGACGCCCGTGCAACACCGCCCGCCAAAAAGAACGCCCGTTTACTACGATGAACCGCAAACCTCCGACCATCGGCTTAATGCGGAAAATAAAACCGCAGGTAGAAGCGATGACGATTTGCTCAAAACCGACGTGTGGTCAGCAGATCCAGTTTCATCGTAGTAATTGGGCATGTTATTTGGCAGCGCTGGCAAAGACTGTCCCAAACGACTAGTCGTTTAAGAACGTCCCCAATGACTAGTGGCGGCGGGCGTTGAGTTCGCCGGCAAGCTCGTCGAGGGTGATACCGTAGCGCTCGAGCGTCACGAGCAGATGGTAGACCAGGTCGCCGGCCTCGTAGCGGATGTGATCGTGATCGTTATCCTTGCAGGCCATGATGACCTCGCTCGCCTCCTCGGCAAGCTTCTTGAGCAGCTCGTCCTCGACGTCGGTCAACAGGCGAGCGGTATAGCTTTCCTGCGGCGACGCGTCGCGACGGTCGTGAATCACCTCGGCCAGCCCCGTCAGCGTCTCTCCGATATTTCCATCCTGAACATTTGCGGTGCGCACACCCATGGTTCAATCCTTTCTGGTTGGCCAAGCGCCTAGTCGAGCGCCCGCCCTACGCAAGTTTCTTAAAGAAGCAGGTGCGGTTGCCGGTATGGCAGGCCGGACCCGGCGAGTCGACCTTAACCAGCAGCGTATCGCTATCGCAGTCGGCCCAGAGCTCCTTGACCTCTTGCATGTTGCCGCTCGTCGCGCCCTTGTTCCAGAGCTCCTGGCGGCTGCGGCTCCAAAACCACGTGGTCCCGGTCTTGAGCGTCAGCCCCACCGACTCCTCGTTCATCCAAGCAACCATAAGCACCTCGCCGGTGTCGTACTGCTGAACCACACAAGGAATCAGCCCCTTGGCGTCGTATTTGAGCTCGGACGCAGTTGTCACTTGCTCCATTTAAAAATCCAATCTCACGGGGATGCCTTGACTGGCCATATACTCCTTCACCTGGCGAATGCTGAAGGTTCCAAAGTGAAAGACGCTCGCCGCCAGCACGGCGTCGGCTTCGCCCTCGATCACACCCTCGGCAAAGTGCTCGAGCGTGCCCACGCCGCCGCTCGCGATGACGGGAATCGGCACCGCGCGCGCCACGGCACGGGTGAGCGCCAGGTCAAAGCCGGCCTTGGTGCCGTCGCGATCCATGCTGGTGAGCAGGATCTCGCCGGCGCCGCGACGAGCCGCCTCCTCGGCCCACGCCACCGCGTCGATACCCGTGGCGTTGCGGCCTCCCGCGGTAAAGACCTCCCACTTGTCGGCACCGGATGCGCCGGGCAAACCGACGCGCTTGGCATCGATTGCCACGACCACGGCCTGACTGCCAAACGCCGCGGCAGCCTGGCTGATCAGCGACGGGTCGCGCACGGCCGCCGAGTTGAGCGATACCTTGTCGGCACCGGCAGCCACCATGGTGCGCATGCCCGCCAGGTCGCGAAAGCCGCCGCCCACGGTATAGGGAATGGCCAGCTCCTCGGCAGCATGCGCCGCCATCTCGATGGTCGTCGCGCGGTTGTCGCTCGTGGCGGTAATGTCCAAAAATACGACCTCGTCCGCACCCTCGCGGTCGTAGGCACGCGCCAGCTCCACCGGATCGCCCGCATCGCGCAGGCTCACGAAGTTGACGCCCTTGACCACGCGGCCGTCCTTGACGTCCAGGCAGGGAATCACGCGTTTGGTAAGCATAGGCTACTCTTCCCCTCGGACGGCGGCCAGCGCCTGGACCAGCGTAAAGTTGCCCTCGTAGAGCGCGCGACCGGTAATGGCACCTTCAATCGCGCCCTCACCCACCGCGGCCAGCGCACGGATGTCGTCGAGCGTCGAGATGCCGCCCGAAGCCACGACGGGAAATCCCGCGACCTCGGCCACATGGCGATACGCCGCCACATCGATGCCCGTCTGCATGCCATCACGCGCGATGTCGGTATACACCAGATGATTAAAGCCCAGCTCGGAAAGCTGCGCCACGGCATCGTCGAGCGCCACACCCGCGCCGTCACGCCAGCCGTTCACCTTAACCTGGCCGTCGCGTGCGGCAATGTCAGCCACCAGCAGCTCGCCAAAACCTTTGGCTGCCACCTCGGCAAAACCCGGCTCGGTCACCAGCACGGTACCCAGCGCAATGCGGCGCGCACCGTAGCCGGCCAACTCGTCGATGCGCGCGAGCGAGCGGACGCCGCCGCCCACGTCCACGGACAGACCGTCGACGCCGCAGATGGCCTTAATCGCCGCCGAGTTGGCGGCGCATGCGTCCTCGTCCTCGCCAAAGGCAGCGGACAGGTCGACGACGTGCACCCAGCTTGCACCCTGCTCGGCAAACGAGCGGGCAACGGCCACGGGGTCGTCGGAATACACCTTGCAGCGGCTGCGGTCACCGCGCTCCAGGCGCACGACCTTGCCGCCGATCAGATCGATTGCGGGAAACAGGATCATCGGCCACCCTCCTCGACGATGCTCACGAAGTTCTTAAGGATGCGCTGGCCCAGCGCGGAGGATTTCTCGGGATGGAACTGGCAGCCCCACACGTTGCCATGGCGCACGATGCACGGGAAACTCCGCGTATAGTGCGTGTACGCCAGCACATCGGCGGCATCATCGTCGTCTGCCACCGCGTAGCTGTGGGTGAAGTACATGTTGGCACCCTCGGCAAAACCAGCAAGCAGCGGATCGGCCGCACCGGCGGGCGTCATGTGCACTTGGTCCCAGCCCACGTGCGGCACCTTCAGGCGGCTCGACTCCAAGCGCGTGCACGAACCGCGCATAATACCCAGGCCATCGACCCATGGACCACCATCCTGCTCGGAGGCGCTGCCGTCGGCGACCACGCCCTCGTCCGCAGGCACGCCCTCGTTGCCGCGCTCAAAAAACAGCTGAAGCCCCAGGCAGATGCCGAGCAGCGGAATCCCGGCGGCGACGGCATCGAGCACGGCCGCCTCCTCGCCGCTCCGACGCATAAAGGCAATCGCGTCATAGAACGCGCCCACGCCCGGGATGACCAGGCCGTCGGCATTGCGGATCTGCTCCGGATCGTCCGACGTGCAGGCGGCGGCACCGGCGCGCGCAAGCCCGCGCACAACGCTCGACAAGTTGCCCTTGTGGTAGTCGACCACCACGATCTTCGGTTCGCCCACGCGACCCCTGTCTCTTATACACATCTGACGCTGCCGACGAATAGC
>CABSNX010000064.1 GCA_902479205.1 uncultured Collinsella sp.
GGCGTCGACGCGGGCGTGGACCTCTTTATTATCGAGACCATGACCGACCTTGCCGAGATCAAGGCGGCCGTCCTCGCCTGCCGTGAGAACTCCGACCTGCCCGTCTTTGCCACCATGACCTTTGAGGAAGACGGTCGCACGTTCCTGGGCACGAGTCCCGAAGTGGCCGCCATCACCCTCGACGCCATCGGCGCCGACGTCCTGGGCATCAACTGCAGCCAGGGCCCGGCCGAGCTCCGAGGACTCGCCGCGCGTATGCTCACCGTCACCGACAAGCCCGTTATGGTGCAGGCCAATGCGGGACTGCCCCGCGTGGACGATGACGGCAATACCGTCTTTGACATCCAGGCACCCGAATACGCCGAGGCCGTCGCCGGCATGATTGAGGACGGCGTGAGCGTCGTGGGTGGCTGCTGTGGCACCACGCCGGCGCACATGGCCGCCTTGCGCACGCTCATCGACAACCACACGCCCAGCCCGCGCCGCCGCAAACCCAGCATGTCGGTCACGAGCGCCCAGACGGTCGTAGACCTTCCCTGCGATGGTCACAAGATCGCCGTCATCGGCGAGCGCATCAATCCCACCGGCAAAAAGCGCCTGCAACAGGCCCTGCGCGACGGCGACCTAGACTACGTCGTGAGCCAGGGCATCAGCCAGCAGGAACAGGGCGCCGACATCCTGGACGTCAACGTGGGCCTGCCCGAGATCGACGAGGTCAAAATCATCCAGCAGGCGACCGAGCAGCTCCAGGGCTCCACGCTGCTGCCGCTGCAGATCGACTCCACCGACCCCGCAGCCGTCGAGGCGGCCGTTCGCCGCTACGCCGGCAAGCCCATCATCAACTCGGTTAACGGCAAGCAGCAGATCATGAATGAGATTTTTCCGCTGGTCGCCCACTACGGCACCAACGTCGTCGGCCTCACACTCGACGAAGGCGGCATCCCCGATACCGCCGAGGCTCGCTTCGCCATCGCCGAGCGCATCGTGACCGAGGCTGCCCGTTACGGCATCGGACCGGACCGTATCCTCATCGACTGCCTGGTCATGACTGCCTCGACCAATCAACGCCAGGCCGAGCAGATCCTGCGCGCCATGTCCCTGTGCAAGGAGCGTCTGGGCGTCAAATGTGCGCTCGGCGTGTCGAACATCAGCTTTGGCCTGCCTGCCCGCCCGCTGCTGGGCTCGGTCTTTTTGGCTGCCGCCTTCGGCGCGGGCCTGGACGCCCCCATCATGAACCCGGGCTCCAAGCGCTTTATGGATACCGTCTACAGCTATCGCGTCTTGAGCGTTGAGGACGAGGGCTCGACCGGATACATCGAGCGCTATGCCGGCTGGACCGATCCGTACAAGATCGCCGCGAACCCGGCGGCAGCCCAGGCCGCATCGACCGACACCGTTCCCACCGCCGGCACCGCCGGCTCCGACGGCAATGACGACCCCATCCGCCATATGGTCGTCTCGGGCCGCAAAGGCGAGATCGCTGCCGAGACCGAGCGTCTGCTGGCAGACCACGACGCCATGGACCTCATCAACAATCACTTTATCCCCGCCCTCGACGAGGTTGGCGTCCTCTTTGACCAGGGAAAGTTCTTCTTGCCGCAGCTCATGGCCTCGGCCGAGGCCGCGCGCGTGGGCTTCGACACCATCAAGCGGCTGATGCCCGCCGGCGAGATTGCCGACAAGGGCAAGATCTGCGTGGCCACCGTCAAGGGCGATATCCACGACATCGGTAAGAACATCGTCAAGATGCTGCTCGATAACTACGGCTATACCGTCTTTGACCTAGGCCGCGACGTCGACCCGCAAGAGGTGCTCAAGACCGTACAGGAGCGTGACATCAAGCTCGTCGGCCTCTCGGCGCTTATGACTACCACCGTCGTGGCCATGGAAGAGACCATCAAGCTGCTTCATGCCGAGGTGCCGGGCGTCAAGATCATCGTAGGCGGCGCCGTGCTCACCCCCGAATACGCCAAGCAGATCGGCGCGGACTACTACGCCAAGGATGCCGCCGAAAGCGCGCGCATCGCCGAAGAGGTCTTTGGGCAGTAACACAACGGAAACAACCGAGCACCAAAACGTGCCGCATGCGCCACTTGGCACGTGCGGCACGTTAGAATAGATAAGACTATGCTCGTTTTGGCAGATAGGAGCGCAAGGATGGCGATCACGCCCGCAGAAATCGCGGAAACCCGCGGCATGGTTGAGGAGCAGAACCTCGACATCAGGACCATCACCATGGGTGTTTCGCTCATGGGTTGCGGCGACGAGAACCTCGACCGCATGTGCACGAAGATCTACGACCACGTGACGCACACGGCTGAGCACCTGGTCGAGACCGCCGAGAACCTCGAGCGCGAGTACGGTATCCCCATCGTCAACAAGCGCGTTTCCGTCACCCCAGTGGCGCAGATCGCCGCGTGCTGCAAGGATGAGGACCTCACCCCCATCGCGCATGCCCTCGACCGCGCGGCCGAGACACTCGGCATCGATTACCTGGGCGGCTTCTCCGCACTCGTCCAGAAGGGCATCGGCGACGCCGACCGCCGCGTCATCCAGTCCATCCCCCAGGCGCTTGCCACCACCAGCCGCGTCTGCTCCAGCGTCAACGTCGCCAGCCTGCGTGCCGGCATCAACATGGACGCCGTGCTCATGGCCGCCCAGACCATCATCGATGCCGCTAAGCTCACAGCCGACCAGGATTCCGTCGGCGCTTCCAAGTTTGTCTGCTTTGCCAACATGGTCGAGGACTCCCCGTTTATGGCGGGCGCCGTCCACGGCGGTGGCGAGGCCGACGCCGTCATCAACGTAGGCGTCTCGGGCCCCGGCGTTATGGCCGCAGCCCTGGAGACGCTGCCCGATTCCGCATCGATGATGGAGGTCGCCGAAAAGATTAAGCAGACCGCCTTTAAGATCACCCGCGCCGGCGAGCTCATGAGCCGCGAGGCCGCCCATCGCCTGGGTGTCGAGAAGGGCATTGTCGACCTGTCGCTGGCTCCCACGCCTGCCATCGGCGACTCTGTCGCACGCATCCTCGAGATCATCGGCGTGGGCACCTGCGGTGGCCCGGGCACGACCTGCGCGCTCGCCATGCTCAACGATGCCGTCAAGAAGGGCGGCGTCATGGCCAGCTCCAGCGTGGGCGGTCTCTCCGGCGCCTTTATCCCCGTGTCCGAGGACGCCGGCATGATCGCCGCCGTCGAGGCCGGTGCACTTTCGCTCGAGAAGCTCGAGGCCATGACCTGCGTGTGCTCCGTCGGCCTGGACATGATTGCCATCCCCGGCGACACCCCGGTCGAGACCATCGCCGGCATCATCGCCGACGAGATGGCCATCGGCGTCATCAACAACAAGACCACGGCCGTCCGCGTGATCCCCGCCATCGGCAAGGGCGTGGGCGACTGCGTCGAGTACGGCGGCCTGTTTGGCCGTGCACCCATCATGCCGGTGAACCCCAACGCCGGCACCGTGCTCGCCCACCGTGGCGGACGCTTCCCGGCACCGCTGAACTCGCTGAAGAACTAGCTGAGGGGTTCGGGCGAGGAGCCCCGGGGAGGGCAAATATATAAGGTCGCCTGCTCGGACAGTCCTGACTCGCACGGAGAGCACATTAAGTGCTCTCCGGCTCGTGCGGAACTCGCGATCGACCTTATATATTTGCCCTCCCCGGGGCTCCCGCACAACGGGACCTCGATTGAGTTCTATCCCGGTTGCAGTCGCTTCGCTCCTGCACCACATGGTCGATACGGCGGTTTGGCGTTGAATCGGTTCTTTCTGATATATGCTGGTTGCGGCTCTTCTTTTGGGAGGAGTCGCTTTTTTGTTGCTAGGAGGTTGGCCCGTGGTTGATGGGGATGCTCGCTCTGAGCTTCTTTCCGCTGATTGGAATGACGAATGGATGCGCTTGCAAGCCGATCGGCATCGAGCTGATGATTCTTTTGAGTGGGATAAGCGGGCTCGGCATTTTCGTCCGTTGGAGACTGCCCCATATGCTCGGGATTTTATGAAATTGCTGGCGCTTGAGCCTGGTGAATCGGTGCTGGATATGGGATGTGGGGCTGGGTCGATTGCTATTCCGCTTGCGCAAGACGGGCATCCCGTGATTGCCGCTGACTTTTCCCCTGCCATGTTGGGCACCCTTGATGCTGGCATTGAGTACTATGGGCTCGAGGACCTGATTACGCCGCTTGAGCTTGCTTGGGACGATGATTGGGATTTGGTTGGGCCGGTTGCCAAGACTGTGGATGTTGCCTTTGCCAGTCGTTCCGTCACCACCAATGACCTAAAAGGCGCGCTTGCCAAGCTCGACCGCACGGCTCGCCGGCGTTGTGCTGTCACAATGGTCGCCAACTCCAGCCCGCGCTATGACCTGCACGTGATGAACGCCATTGGCGCCTCGGTTACCTGCAGTAATGGCTTTGTGTATGCCTTTAACATTCTCATTCAGATGGGTGCCCTGCCGCAGGTTACGTACTTTGAATCGCCTCGTCGCGACACCTTCGATAGCCTTGAGGCGGGCGTAGCGGACTTCTCCCGTATGCTCGAACATGGCAACGAGGATAAAATCGACCGTCTGCGCGACTACATCGCCCAGCACATTGTCGAGAATCCCCATGCCGGCGAGCCGGGATCCAAGGGCGTGCCGCAGGGACGCTACATGCTCGACCATATCCGTAAGGTCCGCTGGGCCTTTATTGCCTGGACGCCAGTTTCTGCGAACCGCCTGTAGCCCAATTGCACCCGCGCCGCCTACCCGCTTGCAGCCCGCGCCGTCCGCCAGTTCGGCATCCGCATTCTTTGCGAACTGGGCAAACGCGCTCCACACCGCGCCGTTCCTGCGCTATCGTGGGACAGTTCACGTAGATTAAGGCCCCGTCGTGGGGCGTCCCATACATAGAAAGCGAGAACCCATGGCACTGACAGGAGCCCAGGTCAAGCAGCTTCGCAGCATGGCCCATCACCTCAACCCCGCCATCATCATCGGCAAGTCCGATATCAGCGAGGGCACCGTCGAGCAGACGGTCGCCTATCTGGAGAAGCATGAGCTCGTTAAGTGCTCCGTGCTGGACGGCTCCAGCCTTTCTGCCCGCGAGGCCGCCGAGGAGCTCGCCGAGCGCTGCCACGCCGAGGTCGTCCAGGTCATCGGCCGCAAGTTCTCGCTGTATCGCGAGTCCTCGCGCAAGGATATCGAGAAGATCAAGCTCGTCTAAAACCGACTGGTCATACCGAACAAGTCTGCGGGCGTCCGAGTGATTCGGACGCCCGTTTTTTATCGCTCGACAAGCACGCGCTTGAGCCTGCCTTCGACCAGGCGCTCATACAGGCGCCTTGTCTCGGGCTCGGGCACGCCTTGAACCTGCTCTCGCAGGTGGTGCATGTGGCCGCTGTATAGCTCGACAACATCGCGACGTCGTCCCGCCGCACCGTAAACGCGCATGGCACAGCGAACCATGTCCTCGCGCGCCGTCTCTTGGCGAAGCCCCGATTCAACGAGCCAAATTGCCGATTGCAGGTCATTTTCCTCGAGAGCGGCATTCGCTCCCCTAATCATGCAGTCGATGTACTTGGATTGCATAATGTGGCGCATGCGCGTAAAAAACGTGGGGTTGCAACCGGTGGGAACATACAGCGGCCCCGCGTAGAGCTGCTCAACCTTAAGACAAAGCTCAACCAGGTGAGGGCCTCTCGCGCCCATACGGTTTCCCAGGATCTCGCGGCTCAACTGGTCAAAGAGCCTTACATCGGTCTTAACGTAGTCGCCGTTGAGCCCTATGCACTCGTTTTGGATGAGCACGCACGACTTGCCATCCGGCGTTGGACCCAAAGCCGAGCGCAAGCGCGATACCGTCGAATACAGATTGTTGCGCGCGGCGTTAAACTCGGCATGGGGCCACAACTCCATGGCAATTGTCTCGCGGTCGACCATGGCATCCATGCCCAGCGCAAGCCGCTCGGCAAGTGTTGCCGCCTTTTTGCGACGCCACATCTTATCCGTGATGGGAAAACCGTCGCGCTCGGCGCGAAATGCGCCAAACATGCGCATCTCAATATGGCCGATCGTATCGACAGCCTCAACCTCGCCCGCCTGGAACAGGTGCTCGCTTTCGCCCTCAAAATCATCGCGTAGTGAATACCGCGACAGCTCACGCACCGGAAGCTTCTTGCGAATCCTGACGGCAGGCTCGCCCAGACAGTGCATCGCAAGACGTGCGAACAGTCGATACGATGGGTCTAAAATCCCCGAGCGATTCATAGACATCCAGGCGGCAAGATCGCTATCGCGACCCGCAGCGGCCAGATGCAGCGCCACGATCCAGGCTTCTGAGCCACCGACCTGCGTCTTGCTAATGTCGAGCAGCTCTGCCTCTTCGCGAACCGATACCAGCGACGTATTGCGCAGGTACGCCACGCGCTCAAGCAGCAACGCGTTTTCGCGCATGTACGTAATCGATTCGTCGGCGAGCTTGAGCACCTGGACCGCGCGAAACTTTGCGTTGACCGGCCGCCCCTCCGCCAGCGATTGCCAACCCTCCAGCAATAACCCAAACAGCTGAATTTGATTGTCACGAACACGCACCGCAAAGCGGTCGAGCTCGCCAAACGCCACATCGTCGGTCACGGGCAAGCCCGCGAGCAGGCGCCGCGCCGCCAGCACCATACGCAGCCAAATGGATGGCGCCTTAAGCCCGCGGATATCGAGCGCCTCGAGTATCTGCGCCATCTTGTCATCGCGCTCGTCGGGTTTAGCAAACGAGCCGTCGAACAGCTCCACCAGCATATGGTCGGCCTGTATGAGAATCCCCGCGATATCGAGCTCGCAATCATAGGCTTTGCACACCTTGAGCTTCGCGAGAACATTGCCGTCTTCCGCTCGCTCGATTAGGTGGCGCTTGACCTCGATATGCGCGGACAGCATGTCGAGCACCTCGCAGGATGTCTGTTCTTGCACAACAGGGTTGGCGGGAAGCCCCAGGTCATTGTCGCCATAAAAGGCGATGGTGAGCGCCTGGGCTATTTTCCAGGTAGCGGGATCGACCTCGTGCGCCGCCTGATCACCCGCACGTTCGATAACGGACGCCATATACCTTGCTAGCTTTGTATTGCACACGCTGACAGCCGCCAGATACACGCCGAGTGCCTCGGCGGGTGCCGGCTCTTGCTCCTGCTTTTCCGCATTGATCATCGCCGACGCCGCACGGCAAATGTCCCCTCCGTGCCCGGTCAGGGCAAGATCGGCCCCATACTGCCCGGCAAGTTCCAATACCACATGGCGGTCCAAGAACGCGTCGGCCAGGTCCATAGCCAAATCGCATCGGCCCGCCTTGATCAAAATGCGAGCAGCCCGCGATACAAGTTCGGGACGGATCTCGGCAACAAGCTTTCGCAGCCTCAGGCGCGCGTTGTCCTTAGCGCCCAAACACCTAAAGGTGCGATCAGACGGATCCACGCCAAAAATCGGATAATCGCGCACAAAGATGGACTGGTCGACCATCGAAAGCCTCACGCCGCACGCCTCTAGCTCCGCAATGCGGCCCTCGCCCATCAGTACCATCAAACAGGCAACGGTAAACAACAGGTTGTTCTCGAGCGATGCGAGATCGACCAGCGCCGCACCGTACACGTTGACGATTTCGTTCTCGAGCAACCCGGCAACATCGCCCTGTCCATACATTCCCGTCTGCAGGGCAGATACCAGCTCGGGTACACCCTGTGTGAGCCGATAGAAATCAAGCGATGTGCTGATTGAGAACGCCGTGGCCCATGACGAATACTCATAGGCGTGCACCTTGAGCATCTGCGCATTGACTTTTACAGAATCGCCCAGCCCGTGGATAAGCAATCGGTTGGAGGGGCGGCAGGCAATAAAGACCCCCGTCCCCGTAGCACGTAAACTGCGGATTCGATCGATGAGGTCCTCGGTTTCGTGCTGCTCGAGATTGGGCACGTTATCGATCGCAACGAGCGAATGAGGTTTGTCCTTAAGCTCATCGGCGACAACCTCGAGCTGCATAAAGAGCTCGCGTCCAATCGCGCGGTCGGCCTCGATAATCCGAACCGGCCCTCGCGTGGGGTCCGATTTAACCTCCTGCACGTATTGCAGCAACACCGACGTCTTGCCAAACCCATCGGGCGCGTAGAGCAAAACAATTCCCGCCTTGCGCCCTTTAACGATGAGCTCGTTCATCAAGCGATCGCGCCGCACCATATAGCCGCCGCCCGTCGGCATCAACTCGAGGTCGTCCGTATTGCCCAGATCGTTTACCATGCTTGCTCCTCAACTCGACCATATGGACACCGTAGCTGCAGGACCAATTGAGCCGCCCCGTGAATAACGCGACTTAGGGTTTTTAATTGTCTGCCGGTACGTGTTTGGCAAGTTTTTGTACAGCGAGGCCCGATGGTAACTTATCCCCCGACCAATAGGTCTTTGCGCAGGTCAATGCGCTTGCCAGCATGTCCCATCCCATTTGCAGTGTAGCGCAGTCGGCTATTTTTATTTGAGTTGCGCAACTCGCCTACTCCTCGCTACCGCCTGCGACTCTATGGTGGCAAATGTGCATAGAATCTGCTATAGAATGAATCACAAAAATTTAAAACCCTCCAGTCAAGCACGCGGCAAGGTTTCCGTCATGTATACGCCACGGCGTATGCCCACTAAAAAGGCCCCCGCAAAGCGAGGGCCTTTTGAAAGGCTATGTAAAATCGCTTGGTCGCGTTACTCGCAGAGCGAAAGAGCGGCCTCGTCAGCAACGACGACGCAGTTGGTGTGCAGCTGCAGGATCGAAGCCGGGCATTTGGGCGTAACCGGACCATAGCACATATCGTGCACGGCCTGAGCCTTGGCCTCGCCGTTGGCGACAACCAGAATCATGCGGGCATACATGATGGTCTGAGTGCCCATGGTGTAAGCCTGACGGGGTACATCATCGATGCTGTCGAACAGGCGGCTGTTGGCCTGAATGGTGCTCTCGGTGAGGTCGACGCAGTGTGTACCCTTGGAGAAGTGGTCATCGGGCTCGTTGAAGCCGATGTGGCCGTTATTACCGATGCCGAGCAGCTGCAGATCCGGGTAACCGGCGGCAGCGACGATCTTGTCGTACTCGGAGCAGGCAGCGGCGGCATCGGGGTTGGAGCCATCGGGCACGTGCGTGTTGTTCAGGTCGATATTGATGTGATCGAAGAAGTTCTCACGCATAAAGTAGTGATAGCTCTGGGGATCGTCGTGCGAAAGACCACGATACTCGTCCAGGTTATAGGTGCTGACCTCGGCGAAGTCGATGTCGCCCTTCTCGTACCAAGCAGCGAGCTGTTTGTAAGCACCAATCGGGGTGGAGCCGGTGGCAAGACCCAACACGCAATCGGGCTTGAGGATAACCTGGGCCGAGATGATATTAGCGGCCTTGCGGCTCATATCCTCGTAGTCTTTAGCTTTAATAATCTTCATTACGCGTCCTTTCTCGTACAAGAGAGGCAAGGCTCCCCTTACAAGCACTTGCCCGCGGCCCGCGTCGGCCGCAACCAACGTGTGCGGCCACCAGGGCGAGGTCGCGTAATGTATGTGTCTCGTGTCTAACCGCGTCGAGGCCCCTGCCCGTCCACGGTGACCCAAAGCTGTTTAGCCTCGGACGTCTCCCATCTTGCCACGGAGGGCGCCCTCTTTCAAGGGCGCCCTCCGTAAACGTGTTTGAATTGTAGGCTAAAATCCAAAAGCACTAACTAGCGCTCGCGA
>CABSNX010000065.1 GCA_902479205.1 uncultured Collinsella sp.
CAAGGCTATTCGTCGGCAGCGTCAGATGTGTATAAGAGACAGGCTCTCCACGTACGAGCCCGAGTGGGATCACGTGGAAGTTCCGCACCTGTGGCAGGTAGATGGCTACGGCAACCTTGCCTATACCGACGAGGGCTTCCCGTTCCCGGTGGATCAGCCGTTCGTTCCCTCTGACGACCCCACGGGCGTCTACCAGCGCATCGTCAATCTTCCCGCTGTTCCCGCCGGCGCTCGCGAGATCATTCGCTTTGACGGCATCGAGAGCTATGGCGAGCTGTACGTCAACGGCCAGTTTATCGGCATGACCAAGGGTTCGCGCCTGTCTGCCGAGTTCGACGTGACCGACGCGCTCGTCGAGGGCGACAACCTTTTTGCGGTTAAGGTCCTGCAGTACAGCGATGGCAGCTATATCGAGGACCAGGATATGTGGTGGGCCTCGGGCATCTTCCGCGATGTGTACCTTATGCAGCGACCCGCCGCGCACCTGGTCGACTTTAGGTTCCGCACGCACCGCGAGGGCGATGCCGCTCTGATTACGCTCGATACGGTTGCCGAGGGCGCAAGCCACGTCGTGTATACGCTCAGCGATGGCGAGAACGTGGTGGCTACGGGTGAGTGCGTCGACGGCCATGCCGAATGCAACGTGACCGATGCCCACTTCTGGAACCCCGAGGACCCCTTCCTCTATGACCTTACGTTTGAGGTCTACGACGGTGACGAGGTCAGCGAGTACGTTCCGCATCGCCAGGGTCTTGCCGAGGTGACGGTCGAGGGCAATCATATCTACCTCAACGGCACTTACTTTAAGATGCATGGCGTCAACCGCCACGATCACGACGATCACAAGGGCCGCGCCGTGGGCCTCGATCGCATGCGCCGCGACCTGGAGCTCATGAAGCAGCACAACATCAACGCGGTGCGCACGTCCCACTACGCCAACGACCCGCGCTTCTACGAGCTGTGCGATGAGTATGGCATCATGCTGGTCGCCGAGACCGATATGGAGAGCCACGGCTTCGAGAATATCGGCAATATCGCCCTGGTCACCGACGACCCGGCATGGGAGCCGGCCTACGTCGACCGTATTGAGCGCCTGGTGATGCAGGAGCGCAACCACGCCTGCATCATTATGTGGTCGATGGGCAACGAGAGCGGCTATGGCTGCAACATCCGTGCAATGTATGCCAAGGCTCACGAGCTCGATGGTCGTCCGGTCCATTACGAGGAGGACCGCAACGCCGATACCGTTGATGTCATTTCCACGATGTACTCCCGTGTTTCGCAGATGAACGACTTTGGCGAGCATCCGTTCCCCAAGCCGCGCATCAACTGCGAGTACGGTCACTCCATGGGCAACGGTCCCGGGGGCCTGTCCGAGTACCAGGAGGTCTTCGATCGCTGGGATTGCATCCAGGGCCAGTTTATTTGGGAATGGTGCGACCACGGTCTGGCTGCTGTGACCGAGGACGGCGTTGCCTACGATATGTATGGTGGCGACAACGGCGATTACCCCAACAACAGCAACTTCTGCATCGATGGCATGGTGTTCCCTTGGCAGCAGCCGAGCCCGGGCCTCACTGAGTATGGCCAGGTCATCTGTCCGGTTCGCATGGCCTACGATGCCGAGGCGGGCGAGCTGACTGTCACCAACAAGCGTTGGTTCACCACCCTCGAGGATGTCTGTCTGTCGGCGGAGACCCTGGTGGACGGCGACGTAGTGTGCCGCAAGACGCTCGTGCCCGGTGCGGTTGCCCCCGGTGAGTCCGTCCAGCTTCCGCTAGTGATTCACGAGGCCGCGGTAGGCGAGACCCTGCTGACCGTGCGCGCCTACACCATGGCCGCTCACGTCTGGTGCAAGCCGATGTTCCAACTGGGCGCAAGCCAGTTTGCCATCGCAAACCATCCGGCGCCGGCCATCGCCGCCCCCGCTCGTCCTGAGCTTACGGTCGAGGAGACCGAGCAGGAGATTCGCATTCACTCCCTCAACGGCGAGCTGACCTTCAGCAAGGTAAGCGGCACCGTGAGCGAGTGGAAGGCATCCGGCCGCGACGTCATGGCCTCTGGCCCCCAGGTTGGTTTTTGGCATCCGCTCGTCGACAACCACGCCCAGGAGTACGACTCCCTGTGGAAGGACAACTTCATCGATGTGATGCAGACGTCTACCCGCAAGGTTTCTTGGAAGCAGGACGGCAATGCGGTCGTCGTTACCGTGAGCCAACGTATTGCTCCTCCCGTCCGCGCGTTCGGCATGCGCGTCGAGCTTGTCTACACCGTGCTTCCGAGCGGTCGCGTCGACCTCAAGGTTTCCGGCGAGCCCTACGGCGACTATTCGGACATTATCCCGCGCATCGGCATCTCCTTTGAGGTTCCCGGTTGCGATCGTGCCGTCGAGTGGTATGGCCACGGCCCGGGCGAGAACTATCCGGACTCGCTGCGCGCCAACCCGGTCGGTCATTACCGCACTACGGTCGACGACATGTTCACGCCCTACGTTATGCCTCAGGACTGTGCCAACCGCGAGGGTACCCGCTGGGTTGCCCTGCGCTCGAGCCACGGTGACGGCGTGCTGGTGACCCGTCCGGCTGACGCCGCCTCCAACCCGTTCTCATTCTCGGCATGGCCCTATAGCTGTGAGGCCATCGATAACGCCAAGCACGTCTACGACCTTGTCAAGGGCGATACGGTCACGGTCAACATCAACGACCAGTTGCTCGGCCTTGGCTCGAACTCTTGGGGTTCCGAGGTGCTCGATTCCTATCGCACCCGTTTTGAGAGCTTCAGCTTTGAGGTGTCCCTGCGACCGCTGACGTCTGCCGATCTGGCTCAGGCGCTGGCACCCATTAAGGAGGCATAAGTCATGCATGTCTTTAACTCGCGTGCCGACTTCGATGCTCAGATGAAGTCCGTCAAGAAGTGGATGCGTACCGGTCAGGCGCTCGATGGCGTTGCCGACCTGCAGCACGACGTGGCGTACTCCATCGGCGACTCGTTGGTGTACTGGTGGGTCTATGCCCGCGAGGCCGCAACCGCCGACCTGGTCGGTCACCGTCGCTACCATGCCGTGCTCGCTCCGCTCGACGGCGACCTGACTGTCGAGGTTGCCCCCAAGGCAGGCCTCACCTGCACCCGCGCCTACAGCGATATCGATGATCGCGAGCGCTTTGAGGGTGCGGGGGAGACCGTGACGATTCCCGCCGGCGGCGTTGCCGTCGTCGAAATTGACGAGGCCTACCGTGTCGTGGCTGATGCCGCGGATCCCCGCGTCGTGGTACTGCACGTGACGGTTGAAGGATATTCCTTCCCAAACAAGTAGTATTCGTCCGCCTGGACGTTTGCTTCGCGCCGTTAAGGGGGATGGCTTTGTTGACTCCCTTTTCCCCATTCCCCTTAGCAGGTGCACCGTCCGTGTTTGCACTTGCAGCTCGGACGGGTTTAGATGACATTTAATAGATGATTGGGAGGGCTTATGAGCTCTGAAAAACGAGGAACGATTGGTTCGTTCGCTCTGCTGGGCATGACGGTCGCCGCCGTGTTCGGTATCAAGAACATCATCAACAACAACGCGGCCATCGGCTTGGCAGCTGCGCCGTCGTTCTTCTTTGCCACGCTTTTGTACTTTGTCCCCTATACCCTGGTTACCGCCGAGTTCGTCGGCCTCAACAAGGACTCCGAGTCTGGCGTGTACGCATGGGTTAAGACCTCGATGGGTGGTCGCTGGGCGTTCCTGACGGCATTTAGCTACTGGTTCGTTAACCTGTTCTTCTTTGCGTCCGTCCTGCCCAACGTCATCATCTACGCGAGCTACGTGTTCTTTGGTGCCAACGCCGAGCTTTCGCAGCTGTGGATCACCATTATCGAGATCGTCGTCTTTGCTATCGCCACGTGGGTTTCGACCAAGGGCGCTAAGTGGATCGGCTCCATTTCCTCCTTCGGTTCGACCGCGGCTCTCGGCCTGACCGCCGTGTTCATCCTGCTGTCCCTGGCTGCTGCCTTTGGCGGCGTTGAGTTCGCTACGGCTCCTACTCCCGCTAACATGGCTCCCGACATGAGCAACTTCGCAACTGCGTGGGGCTTCTTCGGTACGCTTGCCTGGATCATCCAGGGCGTTGGCGGCGCTGAGTCTGTCGGCGTGTTCCTTAACGACCTTAAGGGTGGCGTCAAGGCCTTCGTGCGCACCGTCGTTATCGCCGGCCTGACCATCGGCCTTCTGTATGCAGGCGCTTCGCTGCTGGTTAACCTGTTCATCCCCGAGGGCAGCGTTGCCATCTCCACCGGCATCTTCGACGTATTCGGCGCTGTCTTTGCCCACTTTGGCATTCCCATGGAAGTGTCCACGCGCGTCATCGGCTTGATCCTTCTCGCTGCTACGCTGGGCTCCCTCATGATGTGGACCTCCGCTCCCATCAAGGTGTTCTTCACCGAGATCCCCAAGGGCGTCTTTGGTAGCAAGATCGTCGAGCTTAACGAGCATGGCATTCCCGCCCGCGCCGCTTGGCTGCAGTTCGCCATCGTCGTCCCCATCCTGATCATCCCGGCCCTGGGCTCCGGCAACCTCGACGACCTGCTCATGATCGTCACTAACATGACGGCTGCCACTGCTCTGCTCCCGCCGCTGCTGATCCTGCTTGCCTACTTTATGTTGCGCAAGAACTTCGACGCCGCTCCCCGTGACTTCCGCATGGGCTCGCGCAGCTTTGGCCTGGTCGTTGCCGCATTCCTGCTTGTGGTCTTCTGCTTCGTGCTTATCTGCGGCACCATTCCGCTCGATCAGCCGCTGTGGCTGACGCTGGTCTACAACGTTGGCGGCGTGGTTGTCTTCCTGGGCCTTGCCGTGATGTGGTACAACCGCTACATCAACCGTCTGCGCGAGACCGATCCCGAGGCCGCCGAGAGCGAGCTGCGCCCCTCCGTCCTCGACATGATGGAGTAGCGGCTAGGATTAATCTACGGCTGTGGAATAAATCGATTCCCTTTCCTAAGGAGGGGCCTTACGAGGCCCCTCCTTTTGTGTTTTGGGGCATGGTTTTGGACCTTGTGGTCAAAAAATGCCAAATATGAGTACTGTTGCAAAAGAGGTGTCATATCTATCGGCCGGTTTTGAGCAAAAATGGACTCAAAATCAATTTATCTAACCCCCTTTAAAGGGCGTTTGACGGCTTTCAACCTCTTCGAATCGCTCAAAGTAGGCAATTTGCTCTCGATTTTGCTGCTACTAAATTGGTGACAGTACTCATATTTGCCACTTTTTGACCACGGGGTATCCGGAGGGGCTCTCGACAAGCATCTAACGCTACAATAACTACCACGTGGCTGGGTTTTGCCGGCCGAATGTGCGATGTCGTGGGAGGGGACATGGTCGAGTTTACAAAGACGATTAAAGATCCGTTGGGACTACATGCCCGCCCGGTTGCGTTGCTCTATGACATCATTGCCAAGCATCGTAGCGACGTGTCGGTCAGCATCGGTGACCGTCATACCGACGGTCGCGACGTTATGGGCCTCATGGCTCTCTACGGCGAGTGCGGCGAGGACATCATCTTCCGCGTTTCGGGCGTGGATGAGGCTTCCTGCGTTACGTCGATTAGAAACCTCTCGCTTTAAGCATGATAGGGCGCGGTAAAGGATGGTCCTTTGCCGCGCCTTTTTGTTTCGTATAGGAAACTTTTTCGAAATCTGAATGGGGACCCTTTCCAAAAAGTTAACCGCGTGCTAGTTTACTTAAGCGAACATAGACGTGGTTAACTTTTATCGCGTCGATGTTGAGGACGAACTGACGTTAGGAGCAACTCATGTCTTGCGGACCGCAGATGCCGGCCATGCCGCTTTCGATGGTAAAAGCGGGCGAAACCGTGCGCGTGTCTCGTGTAAAGGGCAATGAGGACATGAAACACCACCTCAAGGACCTCGGCTTTGTCGAGGGCAACGAAATCCACGTGGTGAGCTCGAGTGGTGCCAATATCATCGTCACGGTGCTGGGCGCACGCTTTGGCATCGATTCCAAGGTTGCCATGCACATCATGACCGTCGGTTAGTCCGCAGCATTTCATAAAAACCGAAAGGGGGACAAGAGGATGAAGACGTTGGGTGACGTTAAGGTGGGCGAGAGCTCCACCATCGTCAAGCTTCACGGTGAGGGTGCGCTTCGCCGCCACCTTATGGACCTGGGGCTCATCAAGGGCACTTCGTTCAAGGTCGTGAAGGTTGCACCGCTCGGCGATCCGGTCGAGATCAACGTGCGCGGCTACGAGCTTTCCATCCGCAAGGAGGAGGCGGCCGTCGTCGAGGTCCAGTAAGGGCTTGCGGCGTATATTTCTGCAGGTAAAGTTAGGTATTTCTAACTTAATGCTGCAACTTTGAAGCACATTATCCAGCCTGCGCGGAGAAAGCAGCGCGGGCACACAAGGAAGAAGGATTGAATGGCGGATTCTCAGATCCATGTCGCGTTGGCGGGTAACCCCAACTGCGGCAAGACCACGCTTTTCAACCTGATCACCGGCGCCAACGGCTACGTTGGCAACTGGCCCGGCGTCACGGTTGAGAAAAAGGAAGCCAAGCTCCTAAGCGACAAGAACGTTACCATTACGGACCTCCCCGGCATCTACTCGCTTTCCCCCTACAGTCCCGAGGAACAATGCTCGCGCGATTACCTCATGAGCGGAGAGCCCGATGTTGTCGTCCAGGTGGTCGACGCCACCAACCTCGAGCGCAACCTGTACCTGGCGCTTCAGGTTATCGAGACTGGTCTGCCCGTGGTCGTCGCCCTCAACATGGCCGACTTGGTCGAGAAGAACGGCGACAAGATCGACACGGACAAGCTCTCCAAGAAGCTCGGCTGCCCGGTCATGATGATCTCGGCTCTTAAGAACAAGGGCATCAAGGAGCTGTTCGAGCAGGTTAAGAAGTCCGCTGCTTCCAAGGGCCAGGTGCCGGAGCACAAGTTCGACTCCTCCATCGAGGACGTTCTGGGTCACATCGAGAATAACCTGCCTGCAAGCGTTCCCGCCAACAAGCGCCGCTACTATGCCGTCAAGCTGTTCGAGCGCGATGCGGACGCCTGCAAGCTCATCAACCTCACCAAGGAGAAGGCCGCTCGCGTCGAAGAGCTGGTCGCTCAGTGCGAGCAGGACTGCGACGATGACGCTGAGTCCATCATCACCGGCGAGCGCTACGGCGTCATCGCGCACATCATCGACGAGTGCCTCACCAAGGCCCCGGCCAAGATGAGCACCTCCGAGAAGATCGACCGCGTGGTTACCAACCGTATCCTGGGCTTGCCGATCTTTGTGGTCATCATGTTCTGTGTGTACTACATCGCCGTTTCCACTCTGGGCGGCACGGTGACCGACTTCACCAACGACCAGCTCTTCGGTACCGACGGCTGGTACGTGCTCGGTCAGGGCCGTGACGCCTACGACGCGGCCGTCGAGGCTGCGGGCGACAATGCCGACTCGGTCGACCCGGCACAGTACGGCCCCTATGTTCCGGGTATTACCACCGTGGTGCACGACGCCCTTGTGGCGGGCGGTACCGAGGACGGTGGCCTGGTCGATTCGCTGGTCTGCGACGGTATCGTCGGCGGCCTGGGCGCCATCTTCGGCTTTGTGCCGCAGATGTTCTTGCTGTTCGTCATGCTGTCCTTCCTAGAGGACTGCGGCTATATGGCCCGCGTCGCCTTCATCATGGACCGCGTGTTCCGCCGCTTTGGCCTGTCCGGTAAGTCATTCATTCCCATGCTCGTGTCCTCGGGCTGCGGCGTCCCCGGCGTCATGGCTACCAAGACCATCGAGAACGAGAAGGACCGTCGCATGACGGTCATGACCACCACGTTCATTCCCTGTGGCGCCAAGCTGCCGATCATTGCCCTGCTCATGGGTTCCATCATCGGCGATTCTTCCACCACCGCCGCGTGGATCAGCCCGCTCTTCTACTTCCTGGGCGTCTTTGCCGTCATCGCTTCGGGCCTCATGCTCAAGAAGACCAAGCTCTTCGCCGGTCGCCCGACGCCGTTCGTAATGGAGCTTCCTGCCTACCACTTCCCGGCGATCCGCTCTTGGGCGCTGCACGTGTGGGAGCGCTGCTGGGCCTTTATCAAGAAGGCCGGCACGGTCATCTTCGCGTCCACCGTCGTGGTTTGGTTCCTGTCCAACTTTGGTAGCTACAATGGTTCCTTTGGCTTCCTGCCTGCGATGGACGGCATCCCCGAGGAGTTCATGGACTACTCCGTGCTTGCCATGCTCGGCAACCTGGTCGCTTGGATCTTCGCCCCGCTCGGCTTTAGCACCTGGCAGGCCACCGCGCTGACCGTCTCTGGCCTCGTCGCTAAGGAGAACGTCGTCGCAACCGCCGGTTCGCTGCTGTCCGTTGCCGACGCCGCCGAGACCGACCCGAGCCTGTGGACCGCGTTCGCCGGCATGTTCCCGACCATGGGCGCTTGCGTTGCCTTTGGCGCTTTCAACCTGCTGTGCGCTCCGTGCTTTGCCGCCATGGGCACCATCCGCAACCAGATGGACTCCGGCAAGTGGACCGCGATTGCCATCGGCTACGAGTGCGCCTTTGCCTGGGTGATCGGCCTGTTCATCAACCAGTTCTACAACCTGCTTGTTCTTGGGCAGTTTGGTATCTGGACGATTGTGGCCATCGTGCTGCTAGTTGCGATGCTCTTCCAGATCTTCCGTCCCATGCCCAAGCATGTCTGGACCGACGAGGACGAGACCAACACTGCCTCCGCCGCAGTTTCCGCGTAAGTCCGAATAAGGATTAGCCCCTTTCCACGAGCCCGGGTGTCCCAGCGACACTCGGGCTTTTTGGTAGGGGAGATGTGGCGTTTCCGCAGATAAAACCGACCAAAATAAACCTGTCCCTTATTGGTAGGTGGAGGATGGGGTAAAGTAAGTGGTGGTTAACTAGAGGAGGCTTGCTATGGCACCTATCGATATTGTTGTACTGGCTGTAATCGGTATTGCGTTTGTCGCCGTGTGCGTGCGCATCTACCGCAAGGGCACCTGCGCCGACTGCGCTCAGGGTGGCGTTTGCACGGGGCATTGCTCCAACAAAAAGACGTGCGCCGCGCTTAAGGGCGTAGACAAAGTGGCCGAAGACTTGAGCCGCGGTATTCATTAGCCGACCGGCGTTTGGGTATGTTTGACTACGGATACGGCAGTTGCTGATACGATAGGTACGTTAGCAACTGCCGCCGAGCGGCTTAAACGAAAGGAACCCTGTATGGAGTCTTCCGCCTATCCGATGCTCTTTAGCCCGATCAAGGTCGGTACGACCGAGGTCAAGAACCGCGTCTTTATGCCGCCGGTGTCCACCAACCTGGCCGATCATGGCTATGTGACCGACGACTTGGTCGATCATTACCGTGCCCGTGCCAAGGGCGGCGTTGGCCTGATCATCACCGAGGTCGTGACGGTTGAGCCCACCTATACCTATCTGCCGGGTGACATGTGCTGCTACGACGACACGTTTATCCCCGGTTGGGAAAAGCTCGCCGCGGCCGTGCACGAGTACGGCTGCAAGATCATGCCGCAGCTCTTCCACCCCGCCTACATGGCCTTTAACATTCCGGGTACGCCGCGCCTGATCGCTCCGTCCTTTGTGGGCCCGTCCTATGCCCGCGAGGCGCCGCGCCCCATTACGGTCGATGAGATCCACGAGCTCACGCATCAGTTTGGCGACGCTGCCG
>CABSNX010000066.1 GCA_902479205.1 uncultured Collinsella sp.
TGTGTATAAGAGACAGCGATGATGGTGTAGTCGCCGCCGCGCACGAGCTTGCCTGCCTTCTCGGCCTCGTCAATCATGTTCTTGGCGACGCGGTCTTTAACTGACCCGGCGGGGTTGAAGTATTCGAGTTTGACGAGCACACGAGCCTTGAGGTCCTCGTCGGCCTCAAAGTGAGTGAGCTCCAGGAGCGGGGTGTGGCCGATAAGCTGATCGATGGACGTGTAAACCTTGCTCATGGTGAACCTCCAAAGTGTTCAAGTTGCTGGTTGCCGTGTGGTTTCACGGTGCGTGTAGCAGCTAAACCCATAAACCTTATAGGTTGTTCGTTTAGCTGTTGGGAAGCATACTAGACACTAAAGCCTAGTAATGCAATAGGAAATAGAAGATTATTACGAGCTGATTAACCATCTTGACCGGAACGGGTATTTTCAAAACCAATTTTTCGGCTAGAATTTCTACGGACTAAATGACCGAAAGGCAGCACTATACATGTTGGTTTCTACAAAGGGCAGATATGCCCTGCGCGTTATGGTCGATCTGGCCGAGCACCAGGCGGCCGGTCGCATCCCGCTCAAAGAGATCGCGGCGCGACAGGGGATTTCCGAGAAATATCTCGAGAACATCTTGGCTACGCTCGTGCGCGCCAACATGCTTTCGGGCATGCGCGGCAAGGGCGGCGGCTACGTGCTCACGCGCCCGCCCGAGCAGTACACGGTGGGCGAGATCCTGCGCCTGACCGAGGGCAGTCTGGCACCGGTTGCATGCCTGGATGGCGACTGCAAGGGCTGCTCACGCTCGGATGAGTGCCCCACGCTCGACGTGTGGAAGAACCTGGACAAGCTCATCAACGACTACCTCGACGGTGTGACACTCGATCAACTTGTCGCTCCCAACCATGGCTACGACTACGTCATCTAACCCACACCTGCCATTTGGAGACGGAGTAGAAATGGTAGATTCTCTCGCCCTTTGAGACGTGAAAAATAAGAAGGCCGCCCATTTTTGCGATGGGCGGCCTTCGTTTTGGGCTGTTGAGACGGGCACGGCCGGAATGGCCGTTTTAGTCCTCGGCGATGCTGTCGAGGATGCTGCGCGTGATGGATACCAGGATACTGCCCATAAAGGCCGATCCAAAGCTGGCGATGGAGATGCCCGCGCCCAGCAGATTGACCGACAGGTAGCTGGCCAGCTCGAGCATAAAGCTGTTGACTACGAGTTGAAAAACACCAAGCGTAATAATAGTGAGCGGCAGTGAGATGACGGTCAGGAACGGCTTGACGAGCGAATCGACAATGTTCAGGAACAGTCCCACAAAGGCAAAGCAGACCCAGGTCTCGGCAAAGCCGAAGGGTTGGATACCGGGGACGAGGAACGTGGCGATCGCGATGGCGATCGAGGTGAAGAGCCAGTTAAGCATAAAGCGCATGGCGTGAATCCTTTCTTGCGCCGGGGTTGCTGGCGTCGCGTGAAGCGGCTTGCGGCGGCGACCTGGATGGTTGCGCGGGCGCGCCGCGGTGTTTGGGCGCCCATTGTCTCAAATATTCGTGGAGCTTACGTGCGCATACGGTTTCTAAACGGCGTTCGTCCTGAAAAACGCGCCGCTGGCAGAGAGTCTTGTCGCTTTAGTTTGGTGGTGTGCTACACTGCTACGGGCAAAAGCCACAGGCGTTGCCCTATTGCATAGAACGGGCGAACGATGCCCGATGTCAGTATCAACTTCGATGCCTTTTGGCGGGTTTGGCGGTGATCGATGAATATCGAGAACATGTTTGACAAGCCTGATGTCAAGCAGCTGGTCCACGCATTTAGTCTTTTGGATGACGAGAAGGATATCCAAGCGTTTTTGACCGATATCTGTACGCCGCGCGAGATTTGCGACCTTTCTCAGCGTTTGCAGGTTGCGCGCTATTTGGACGAGGGCGAGCCTTATGTTGAGGTTCAGGCCCGTACCGGCGCTTCGTCCACCACGGTGAGCCGCGTTTCAAAGGCGCTGAACGGCGAGTACGGTGGCTACCGCAAGATCCTCATTAAGTTGGAGGATGGCGAGTAGGCCAGCGACAACATTGAATTACGAAGAACCGTCCCTCCGGGGGCGGTTTTTATATGCCTGCAATCGGCTGGTGCGTTGGGTTCAGGTTGCTTTGTACCAAAAGATGGAACTGCGGTGGCAATGTGTCCGCTTGGGCGGGTAGGATGGATGCATTGATTATTGCGAACGGTTTGAGCGGAGGACCATGCCTGTTCGAATCTATACCACCAATACCGGCACGGATTTGAGCGATGCCGAGTCGGCGCTGCTTGCCGACCTTATTGCCCGTCACGGGCGTGCCGTGTTGCTGGCACCAACGTTTGCCGAGCTCGACCTGTGCCGTCATGATGCGGCGGAAGCCGGGGTTTCACTGGGTATCGATTACAAGACGCCTTCGTCGTGGCTTCGCTCGCTTTGGGAGCTTTTGGGCGACGGGCGCGATTTCGTCGACAACCTGCAGCGCCAGATGCTGTTTTCGGATATGATTGCCCGCCGCGATGATGCCGATCTTCAGCCGCTTTCGTGTGGCCAGGGCACGGTGCGCATGCTCGCGCGCATGGCTCGCGATGTGCTTCCGGGTGTGGCAGGGACGGGTGCCGAGCGATGCGGTGGCAACAATTGCCAGCCTGAGCCAAAAAGCGATGCTGAAGCTCGCGTGTTCGAGCTTTTGCGCGCCTACGCGAGCGGCTTGGACCGTCGAGACATGGTCGAGCCCTGCGAGGCGGCTGACCTTATGGCCGAGGTGCTGGCCGACAACCTTCCGGCGTGCGCCCGCGCGGTATGCGTGCGCGGTATCACGTCGTTTACGCACGGCCTACTCGAGCTGCTGTCTGCCGTGGCGAACAATGGGGGAGAGGTCGTCGTGCTGCTTGCCCGCGAGCAGGCGGCGATGCGCGAGGAGCTTGCCACGGCATTTGATGCCCGCGGTGTGCTGTTTGAGATCGCGCCGCTGGGGGACGACGCCGTCGCGTCTGATGTCGCTTGCGGGGCCGCCGCTCAGCCTGCCTTTATTGAGGTCGCCGGCCCCCATGCCCGTGCTCATGTCTATGTGGACGCCATCGATAAGTTGGTGAAAGCGCACAAGGAGTCCAATGTCAACGATGCCGCCTCCGCGCCCGCCGATCCCGTGCGCGTGCTCGTTGTTTCTGCCCGGGCACCCCAGCTGTTCGGTGAGCTCGCCGCTCGTTTGGCGGCGCGCCACGTTGCTGCCGAGACGACCGAGTTCACGGCGTTTTCTCAATCCATTGTGGGCAGGCAGTTCACGGCGCTCGCCAACCTGATCGAGCGTATGAAGGCCGCCGACGAAGGGGCAGCTTCTAAGACTGAGTGGTGGCCCGCTCCGGAGCTTACCGACTGGATTTACAGCCCGCTTTCGGGTGCCGACGCCGCCAGCGCGCGCACGTTCGACAAGAATATGCGTCTCTCGCGCAGCAAGACTACCGCGGGCGTCAAGAGCTTGCTGCAGAGCGTGCAGGGCCAGATCAGGGGCGCGCGTAAAGCGGCGAGTGACGAGAACTGGTTTAAGAACGTGCCGTGCGTGGTCTCGGACGTGTTCCAGGCGCTGTGGCGCGACAAGCCCGTGACGGCGCTCAAGGCCATGCTCGCCGCCGCCGAGGCGCTGCCCGATCGCGCGTTTGGCGGTCTCGACGGTCAGGCCCGTCGCCAGGCTGAAACGGCCCTACTGCGCCACGCCATCGACATTCTTATGAACGAAGCCCGCGTGCTCGATGTGTCGCAGACAGCGACCGTGCCCGTGCTCGACGGTGTTCGCACCAAGGTGGATAAGCGCAGCGCCGCTTACGATTACGAGACCTACGAGGTCGATCGCACGCCACGGGCGCAAGTGCGCTTCGTGTCGCTTGCCGATGCGTCGGTTCTGCGTCCTGGCGGCTACGATGCCGTGCTGTTTGCCGATGTCGACCTGGACAGCTATCCGCTTTCGCACGAAGAGGGGCCGCTTGCCACGTTGACGGCCGAGCTGCGCCGCGACGGCGTGTCTTTGGAGCCCGCCGCCCTGCTGCGCGTGCGCTTTGGCCGTGCGATGCAGGCGGCGAGCGGTCCGGTCGCGCTCGCCCGCGTGACGCACGATCGTCAGGCACGCGAATGCTACCCGGCAGCCGTATGGACAGAGCTGCGGGCACATGCCGAGGCCGCTGGCGCTGCCAAGCCCACGCGCGTGGGCGAGGGCGATATCATCGCCGACTTTGATCCCGCGGCAGGCGAAGGTCTTAGGCGCGAGCGCGTGACCTGCGAAGCTCCTCAGCATCTGAGCGATGAAGCCATTCCGTATCTGGTCCTGCGCCGTCGCGATGGCGAGGGCGAGGATGCGCCGCTGGTGCCGCGCCTGACGTCTGCCTCGCAGATCGAGGCCTATTCGACCTGCCCGCTATGCTGGTTCGTCTCGTACCGCGTGAAGCCCCAGTCGATCGACGCCGGCTTTGGCAATATGGAGAAGGGCAACTTTGTCCACGACGTGCTGGAGCATCTGCACGCCCGCCTGCCCCAGGAAGGCATGGAGCGCGTGACGCCCGAGAACCTGCCGCGCGCTCAGGAGCTGCTGTGCGAGGTCTTTGACGAGACATTGGCCGAGCATGCCTCCAAGCGTGGCAACGAGGGTCCGCTCGTGCCGCTCTCTCCGGTAGAGGAGCGCCAGGTGGCCGAGATTCTGCCGCAGCTGGAGGGTGTGCTTGCCTATGAAGCCGAGGCGCTGACTCCTTTTGCTCCACGCTACCTGGAGTTTGCCTTTAACGATCTTAAAGTCGAGTATGCCGGTTGGCCGCTCGGCGGGCGTATCGACCGCGTAGATGTGGATGCCGAGAATCGCGCCGTGGTAATCGACTACAAGCATCGTTCGGGCGTCGAGGAGTTTAAGCTCGCCGACCCCACGGTGCGCGACGAGGAGTCGGGCGAGGCTCCCATCGACGATCCGCGCTGGCTGCCGACGCATACCCAAACGCTCATCTACGCGCAGGCCATGCGCCGGGCGCTGGATCTGGATACCCGCGCGGCGCTCTATTTTTCGACCAAGGGTGGCAAACCGGCGCTGCGAGGCGCCGCGAGTGCCGAGCTGCTCGAGGAGGAGCGTGGTGACGGCCGCATCCCGGGGCTTAAGAAGGGCTTTCCCGGTGAGGGCGGCAACATGGACTTTGATGCACTGCTCGATCGCGTGGAGGCCGGCATCGCCGAGCGCTTGCGCGAACTCGAGGCGGGCAACGTCGCTGCTGTCGACCCGGCGTCGACAAAGGCCGCGCATGGCCGCTGCTCGTATAACCACGAAGGTACGTTTGTAAGGAGGGGCGTGTAGACCATGGATCTTTCGACCTTGATGCCGCAACAGCTGCAGATCGTCAAGACGCTCGACCGTCCGCTGTTTGTCTCGGCGGGCGCCGGTTCGGGCAAGACCTTTACCCTCACGCGTCGCATCGTCTATGCGCTCTCGCCTGAATCCGGTCCGTTCGTTGAGCATCTGGATCAGGTGCTCGCTATTACCTTTACCAAAGATGCCGCGGCCGAGATTCGCGACCGCGTGCGCCGTGCGCTTATCGACGAGGGCATGGACGAGGAAGCACTGACCGTCGACGACGCGTGGATTTCGACCATTCACGGCATGTGCTCGCGTATCCTGCGCGCGCATGCGCTGGAGCTGGGCATCGACCCCGAGTTCACGGTGCTCACCGATACCGACGAGCTTATGGACCAGGCTGTTGAGCATGTGCTGGCCCGCGCGACGGCGCCCGATGCCGCCCCCGAGCTCGCGGCATCGCTCAAGGCCCTCTATGCCTGGTATCCCATGGCGGGCGAGGGCGGTTCCTTTGGCACCGGCACGACCATCAAGGGCCTGGTGCGCGACCTGCTGGAGCTGTCGAGCCAGTTGCCGGGCGGTATGGACGACGTGTGCGTGGCGCGCGGCCAGGCCGATACCTCGGCACTCGCCGATGCCTATCGCGCGGCGCTGGGCGCAAGCAAGGCCGCGACCGAGAAGGCGCAGATGGCACTCGACGCCATTGACGCGTTCGAGGCGAGCGGCAAGACCATGGCCGATGCAGCGCGACTCATGATGTCGTGCACCATGCCGCGCGCGAGCAAGGCATTCCCTAAGGAGCAGGTCGAGCTGCTCAAGGCCGAGGCCGCCGATGCGTTTATCAATATCGTGCTTGCCTGCGGTGGCCCGGCGCTCGATGCGCTGGTGGGCCTGGCCCGTTCCGTGGAGGCTGAGTATCGCGCGCTGAAGGCTGCCCAGTCCGCTCTCGATAATAACGACCTGCTGCGTATGGCTTACGAGGCGTTGCGCGATTACCCTGCCATCCGTGCTGCGTACGAGGGCCGCTTTAAGATGGTCATGATCGATGAGTTTCAGGATACCGACCAGATGCAGGTCGATCTGATACGCTACCTGACGGGTGCGGGGGAGCGCGCGCTGTGCACCGTGGGCGATGCGCAGCAGTCCATCTATCGCTTCCGTGGCGCCGAGGTCGAGGTGTTCCGTCGTCAGGAGCGCAAGGTGGGCTCGTCTGCCGCGCCCGAGGCGACTGCCGTGGTCGACGCCCCTGCCGGCGAACTCGTCAAACTCGTGCGCAACTTCCGCAGCCACGACGAGGTGCTGCGCTACGTAGCACGCGTCTTTGACGGCAACACCGGTGGTTTGATGCAGGGGTTCTTGGATCTTGAACCGAGCGACAAACGCGAGGACAAGCTCAAGGCGAAGGCTTCGCGCCGCCAGGCGCTGTTCGTTGCCGGTGGCAGCACCCAGGAGCGAACGCAGGCGAAAGCTCGTGCGATTGCGGAGCGGTTCCAAGCGCTCGTCAAAGCGGGCCAGCCCCAGGGCGGCATGGTACTGCTGCTGGGCCGCATGACCAACGCCGACGTCTACGCCCAGGCCTTCCGCGATCAGGGGCTCGACTGCGTCATCGCGGGCGGCTCGGTCTTTGCCCAAGCAGCCGAGGTGCAGACGGTGCGCGCCCTGGTCTGCGCGCTCGCCAATCCGGCCGATACGGCGCAGGGCCTTATGCCGCTGCTCGCCTCGCCGATGTTTGCGCTCGGCGCCCAGGAGTTCCTGGCGCTGGCGACCAAGCTCGATAGCGAGACAGGGGAGACCTCGCGCCGGAATATCGACATGGGCATCATGAGCGATTTCGACGTGCCGGGTTTGCAAGACTTGCCGCTTGTGACGCGCGCCCGCGAGGTGCTGCGGTATGCGCTTCGTCGCGTGGGCCGCGATTCGTTCGCCGCCATCGCGCGCGACGCGGTCAATGCCTCCGGCTGGTTCGTGCGTCTGGCGCAGCGCGGTCCCGAGGGCAAGGCCATTGCCGCCAACGTGCTCAAGGCGCTCGATGCCGTGGCCGAGGCAGAGGCCGAGCTCGGCAATTCTCCGCGTTCCATCGCGCTGGCCTTCGACCGCTTCTTGGCGGGCAAGGAGGCCCCGGGTGCCCTCAACGAGGAGGGCGACGGCGCGGTGCGCATCATGACGGTGCATGCCTCCAAGGGTCTGGAATATCCGGTCGTGGCGGTCGCCGAGTGCTTTGGCGTGCGTAAGTCCTCGGGTGCGGCACAGATGGGTCGCGTCGAGGGCGGAGCGCAGGTCGTGGCACTGCCGGCACGCTTCGACGGCGTTAAGCTTGCCGACGGTACCTTTGTGAAGGGCGACGACGTCAAAAAGCAGTTTGAGCATGCGTTTAAGGGCAAGGGCACGTCGCTGTGGCTGCCGCCGGAGCTCGTGGAGGACGTCTGTGCGACGGGTTCTCCCGCCGAGGCATTTGCCCGCCTACGCAACGACGACCTGCAGCTTTCGCTCGAAGAGCGGGCTCGTTTGCTCTATGTCGCCATGACGCGTGCGCGCGAGCTGGTGATCTTGGCGATGGATGCCGGCGCGAGCCGTGGCAAGGTAACGGCGCCGACCTTCGACGTCGAGACCGATCTGACCTACGACGTGCTGCGCCGTATTTTGCCGACCGACGCTCTGGACACGCCGCAGCTCGATAGCGACCGCCTGATGTTCGACAACTCCCAGCCGGGCGACTACGAGCTCATTTCGCTCACGGACTTTACCTTTGGCGAGCAGGTGTTTGAGGCAAACGCTTCGCTGGATGCCGAGGGCAGGCTTGTCCGCGGCGATGCGGAGCCGGAGGGTGCCGGTGCAGATGCCCGCGCCGCCGTTCCCGGTCCTGCCGACCCCGAGCCCGATGCGTTTGAGCTCGTGTATCCCCAGGCGGTGGGCGTGCGCATGGGCACCTGCCCGTATCCGGAGCGCGATTCGTACAGCTACTCGTCAATTGCCGTGGCGCTGCATGCCGAGTCCGAGGACCGTGCCGCCGAGGCGCACGTGCCCATGGACGAGGCTGGCGATGATGCAGAGTCGGATGGCTCGGAGATGGCCGATGCGGACGTGGCCGTCGTTGAGCCCGCCGGCAACCCCATGGCGCTGGGCTCGGCGTTCCACGCCGCCTGCCAGTGGCTCATCGAGATGGGTGCCGACGCGTTGCCCGCTGCGCGCGCCGATGCGCTGGCGCGTCTGTGGCACCTGACGCCAGAACAGCGCGAGCGCTTCGATGTCGCTCTGGAGCGCTGGCTCAAGTCGTCGGTTCGTGCCGAGCTGTTCGCGTGGCCGTGCGTTCGCGCCGAGGTGCCGTTCTTCTCGCTGGGCTGCGAGGACGAGGACATCGCCCGCTACGGTGCATATGCCGAAGGCGCCATCGACGCTTTGGCGACCGACCCGGCCGATCCGTCACGCGCACTGGTCATCGATTACAAGACGGGTGGCACGCCGGATGAGACGCCGGACCAGCTGCTCGAGAAGCACGCCCTGCAGGCGCGCGTCTACGCCGACGTGTTGCACAAGGCGGGCTTTGAGACGGTGACGGTCAAGTTCGTTCGCGTGGAGCAGGCGAATCCAGCCATCTTCGTCGAACCCGCCGAACCTCAAGTAGTCATCTACAATCTCTAGTCCTCAGATAACTTGCGGTGGAATACGGACTGTTTTGGCCAAAAAGCCGCCAAACAGTCCGCATTTCACCGCAACTGCAAGAGGAGCCGTGTGGGTTTGGCTAGGTTCGGGTGCCGTCCGCGCCGTGCGGTAAAATCGTTCAGTCAGAACACGAACCCGCATCGGAGCTCATCACATGGCATTCGTCCATCTGCACAACCACACCGTCTTCTCCATGCTCGACGGCGCAACCCGTATCCAGGATATGGTCAACCGCGCCGTAGAGCTGGGCATGCCCGCCGTCGCCATTACCGACCACGGCTACATGTATGGCGTGCCCGACCTGGCGCTGGCCTGCGACGCCGTCAACCACAACACGCCCGAGTACAAAACCTGGAGCCACGACAAGGCCTTCTTGGAAAAGGACCGCCGCGACGAGCTGGTGGAGCCCGATCCCGAGGAAAACCCGCGCGAGCATGCCCAGTATGTGAAGGACATGGCCATGTGGGACGAGAAGGGCAACATCGACGAGCTCAAACCGCCCCTGGTTATCAAGCCCATCTTTGGCTGCGAGGTCTACTTTACGCCGGACGAGACCCTTGCCCGCGACCACAAGCCCGAGCTCTACCTGTCTCTTATACACATCTGACGCTGCCGACGAATAGCCTTGTG
>CABSNX010000067.1 GCA_902479205.1 uncultured Collinsella sp.
GTGTATAAGAGACAGCTCAACACTTCTCGTATGAATCGCTACCTGGGTCTTCGACGCGACGAGCGAGGCCGTTTTCTGCTGCGCGTGGAGCCGGGCGTCGTGCTTTCGGAGTTACGCAAGCAGCTGGGCAAGAAGGCATTGCCGACCGCTGACTGGGATCAGGTATCGCTTGAGGCCTATGAGGAGTTCCAGGCAGCTCCCGAGCAGTTCTTTCCCACCGATCCCACCGAGGCATCTGCCTGCCTGGGCGGCATAGCGGCATGCAATGCCTCCGGTGCCCGCAGTTACGCCTACGGCCCCATGCGCCCGCACGTTACGGGGCTTCACGTGGCACTGGCGGACGGCGACCTGCTTGAGCTTCATCGAGGTCAGGCGCACGCTGACGCACGCCACTTGTCGCTCGTGACAGCGGAAGGCCGCGCGCTCGAGCTGGATTTTCCTGGCTATACCATGCCCAAGACCAAAAACGCGTCGGGTTATTTCGTTTCGGACGATATGGACGCCATCGATCTTTTCATCGGTGCGTGCGGCACACTCGGCGTCATTACCGAGCTCGAGATCGCCCTGCAGGCGGCACCTTCGGTCGTATGGGGCGTGAGCTGCTTTTTCGACAGTGAGGACAAGGCGGTGTCCTTTACCGATTCCGTGCGCCCCGTGCTGTCCCATGCCGCCGCTATTGAGTATTTCGATGCCGGCGCCTTGGATATCCTTCGCCGCCAGCGCGAGCAGTCGACCGCGTTTGCCTCGCTGCCGGCGCTCGACGATGAGGCAAAGGTCTGTGTCTATGTGGAGCTCGACTGCGACGACGAGGCGCAGGCGACCGAGGAACTGTACCACTTGGGATGGGTTTTGGAGCTTGCGGGCGGCCGCGATGACGCGACCTGGGTTGCGCGCACCGAGGTCGATCGCGAATGCCAGCGGTTCTTCCGCCATGCCGTCCCCGAGAGTGTCAACATGCTCATCGACGAGCGTCGCCGCACCGACCCCACCATTACCAAGCTGGGGTCGGATATGTCGGTGCCCAACACGCGCCTGGCCGATGTCGTTGCCTTCTATCGCCGCACGCTGGCCGAAAGCGGGCTTGAGTCTGCCGCCTGGGGACATATCGGCAACAACCATCTGCATGTGAATATCCTGCCGCGCGATGCGCAGGACTACCGTCGCGGTGGCGAGCTGTTTGCCCAGTGGGCTGCGGAGGTAACGGCTATGGGCGGCGCCGTCTCTGCCGAGCACGGCGTCGGCAAGATCAAAGCGGGCTTTTTGGAGACGATGTACGGACACGAGGCCATGGTCGAATCAGCTCGACTCAAGCTGCAGCTCGATCCTTCCGGGCAGCTGGGTCGTGGCAACCTGTTTTCGGAGAAGCTCTTGGATGAACTCGTCCAGAAAGGGGGCGCGTGAAGATGAGCGATTTCCATATGGTGGTGTGCGTCAAGGCAGTGCCGGGAAGCACCGAGGTCAAGATGGACCCCAAAACCAATACCATCGTGCGTGATGGCAAGCAGGCGGTCATTAATCCCTTCGATGCAAGTGCCCTCGAATGCGCTCTGGCGCTCAAGGACGACTTTATCGGCTTTGGCATGGATGTACGCGTGACGGTGGTGTCGATGGGCATCCCTGCAACCGAACCGCTGCTGCGCGACTGCATTGCCCGCGGCGCCGACGATGCATTGCTGCTCACCGACCGTGCTTTTGCGGGCGCGGACACGTTGGCGACCACCTATGCTCTCAAATGCGGCATCGAGGCGCTCGACGAGGACTTCGATCTGCTCATCTGCGGCAAGATGGCGGTGGATGGCGATACTGCCCAGATTGGCCCCGAGCTGGCCGGCGCCTTCGAGATTCCCTGCGTGACCGATGTGAGCTGCGTGCAGAGTGCGGGCTTTACGACGTGCGGCTCGCTGGCGCTTGTCCATGGCTGTGACGCCGGCGAGGAGACGGTCTATCTGGAGATGCCGTGCGCGATGACGACCGCCAAGGAGATCGGCCAGCTGCGCATGCCGAGCATCGCCGGCATTCGCGCGGCCGAAGATGCGGATGTGCGGGTGGTCTGTGCTGCCGATGTACATGCCGACCCTTCGCGTTGCGGCCTTACCGGATCGCCGACGCAGGTCGTGCGCTCGTTTGTGCCCGACCGTAACCAAACGTGCGAGGCCATCAAGGGCACGCCGGTCGAACAGGCGGCAAGGCTTGCCAAGATTATCGAGGGGATGGCATAGATGAGCGGACTGATAATCGATAGCGAGGCATGCGTTGGCTGTGGCCGCTGCGTTCGCGCCTGTGCCTCGGGTGGCATTGTGGTGGAGGGCGAGCGCCCCAACCGCTGCGCCCATGTGACCGACGGCTGCATCTTGTGCGGCGGGTGCGTCGACGCTTGCCCCGTCAACGCCATTTCGATCGAGCGCGACGAGGTCGCCGGCGCGGTTGACCTCGATGCGTATCGAGACATTTGGGTATTCGTTCAGACCGACGAGCACGATGTTGTGGCCCCGGTGGCCTACGAGCTCATGGGCAAGGGACGCGAGCTTGCCGATGCCTGCGGTTGCCGTCTGGTGGCATTGGCCGGCATGGGCCCCGAGAGCTCGCTTGAGGACCTGCAACATCTGGTCTGCGCCGGTGCCGACGAGGTCGTGGTCTGCCGCGACGAGCGACTGCGCCAAAACGATGCGGAGGTCTATGCTCGCTTGATTTGCGATTTGGTGGCAGAGCGCAGGCCCGAAGCCATTCTGTACGGCGCGACCGCCTTTGGCCGTGAGCTGGCGCCCGGTGTGGCCGTACGCTTGCAGACGGGCCTTACGGCCGACTGCACGGTGCTTTCGATGGATACGGAGACGGGTCTGCTGCAGCAGACCCGCCCGGCGTTTGGCGGCAACTTGATGGCCACCATTATCTGCCCCAATCATCGTCCCCAGATGGCAACGGTGCGTCCCGGCATCTTTGGGGCGCCCGAGTTCGACTACAGCCGCTCTGGCACGATTACCCAGGTATCGCTTGCGGATGATGTTAAAGCCCGCGTCGAGATCTCGATTCCCGCCGAGGAGTGGGGGCAGCAGGCATCAATTGCCGATGCCGAGCGTCTGGTCGTGGTGGGTCGCGGCATTGGCTCCAAGAAGAATCTGCCTCTGATGCGAAAACTCGCCGATGCGCTGGGCGCCGAGCTTGGTTGCACGCGTCCTATCGTGGAGGCGGGTTGGCTGGAGTACCGCCACCAGATCGGCCAGACCGGCGTGTCGGTTTCGCCTAAGCTCCTCGTGAGCATTGGTGTCTCGGGTGCCATCCAGCATCTTGCCGGCATCGGTGGGGCTGAGTGCATTATCGCCATCAATGAGGACCCGGATGCTCCCATCTTTGGCGCCGCCCAGTACAAGGTCGTCGGCGACGCCGTCGAGGTCGTTGAGGAGCTGCTGGCCCAGCTTGAGTGCTAGGCACTTGCCAGCCAGCTGCGCAGCTCGTCCTTTAGGCGCTCCCAGGTCTCTTGCGTGGCGGGATCGGTAAAGGGGCGCGTGATACCAAAGGGCGCGTCGAGCAGACGGTAGATATCACCCTGCTCGCGCGCCAGCGCGCGGCTTGCCGGATAGACGAGCTCAAACATAAAGCAGATAAGCCCCACCAAGTAGTCCGCGGGCTCATCGCGCTCATTGCGCGTGACGCAGCGGTGCTCGTCAAAGGCAGCCAGCGTCGGTGCCGAGAAGTGGCTGGCAAGAAACACGTCCTCATCCACTTTGAGGATGGTGTCGACGGTGCTGTCGGCGATGGTGCGCATAATGTCGACCTTGTCGCCATCGCGCACAATATCGCAGAAGCGCCGCGTGCGCTCGTCGAGCTGCGCGGGTAGACGGAAATCGCTGTGATAGGCAATGCTTGCGCGAATCAACTCGTCTTCTACCGGATCGTCGATAAAGTCGCGGATACTTGTTGTCGCGGGCGCATCTGTAGGTGTTTCGCCAAAGAGAACCTCGACGCCCAACGCCGCATGGCTCATGCTCTCGGCATCCTTAAACGTGTCCCAGCGTCGCAGCTGCTCAAAGCGACCCATATCGTGCAGCAGGCCGCAAAGCCACGCTAGGTCGATGTCCTGAGGTGACCAGCCCTGTTCGCGTGCCACGGCATCGCATGCCTCGGCAACGTGGTACGTATGCTCGATTTTGAGCGCGATACGCGGATTGGCGGCATCGTAGGCATCGGTGTAGGTCTTGAAGGCCGCGGCAGCCCGCGTTCGATCGATAGCTGTCATAATGACTTCCTAAAAGGTTGTGTCTTTCTGTGTCTTTCGATCCGGTGGCAATTGTAGGTGAACTCGGTTGCCATCGGGCGATGGTTCTGCCGCGTCGTTGAATGCGGCTCGGAAATCTTGTCGGGACGAGGAACGCTATGGTGCTCAAAATCGTTAAAACCGTCTGGCCGGTGATGCTTACCTATGTTGCGATAGCCGCGCCGTGCGGAATGATTATGGCGCAGACGGGAATGGAACCCTGGATGGTTTTTGCCCTGAGCAGCACGTTCGTGACGGGCAGCGGGCAGTTTATGATCTGTAATCTGTGGCTAGCAGGCGTGCCTGCGGCGTCGATCGTCGCGAGCGTCGCCGCAATCTCCTCGCGCTTTGCGCTTTACTCGGCATCGATCGCACCGCATTTGAGGGGTGCTTCGAAGCGTCAGACGCTGGCTGTTGCCGCGACACTTACCGAGGAGGCATACGGCATTTCGCTTGCCAAGTTGGTTAAAGGGGAGGATTGGGGTCCGCTCGAGTCCTTTGTGCTCAACGTGATCCTCATCGCAACATGGGGCGTTTCGTGTACGACGGGCGCCATCGTCGGCGCCGTTGTCGATGTTCCCACCGCTATTGCGGGTTTTGTCTGCACATCGCTCTTTATCTGCCTACTCTTTTCGCAGCGACTGTCGCGCGGCAATGTCGTAGCTGCCGGTTTGGCTGCGGTGTCCGTCGCCATATGCAAGTTCTTGGGGTGGACGAATATCGCCGTGCCGGCAAGTGTGCTCGTCGGCGTTGTCACGGCACTCGCGTGCGATGTCCTCGCCGAGGGAAGGGGCGCTCGCGATGCCCGTTAATGAGTTTTTGGTCCTATGGCTGTCGTCATGGGCGGCCATCGCGTTTTTCCGCATTGCCCCGGCGTTTGCCTTGCGCGGGAGAACGCTGTCGCCCCGCGTTACCGAGGCCTTGGGTTATATTCCGCCTGCCGCCTTTGCGGCGCTGGTCGCCAACGATTTGATAAGCCCTGGCGCTTTCGACGCCGGCTTGTGGCAGGGCTTGATTCCCTGGATTGCGGCCGCCGGCGTCGTGGCGGTGGCAATCAAGACAAAGTCGATGCTGTGGTGCTGCGTCTCGGGCATCGTGTTCTATATCGTTTTGAGCTTCATATAAGAGCGGGGCACGTTTAGCGTCCCGGCACAACGAATCGAATTTCTCACCGAGCCGGTCTGCTTCTTCTGGTACCATGGTCAAACTTTACTGTAGCAAAGTGTGACGTGGGCTTTTGTTCTGCGTCGGCGGAAATGGGGGTTTCATGGCACAGGAAGCGACCGCCAACGAGCAAAAGAAATTCAAAGTCCCGCGTATCCCGGGTGACATCATGATCTACCCGATGATCGTTGGCCTTTTGCTCAATACCTTCTGCCCGCAGGTCTTTGAGATCGGCGGCTTCTTTACCGCTGCCTGCCGCGGTGGTTCCAACACCATCGTTGCCGCGATCCTGCTGTTTGTGGGTGCCGGCATCAGCTTTAAGTCCACGCCGGGCGCCATCAAGACCGGCATCGTTGTGCTGATTCCTAAGATTGTTGTTGCGGCTGCCCTTGGCTTGGGTGTGGCATATTTCTTTAACGACAACTTCCTAGGTCTGAGCTCCGTGTCTATCATCGGCGGCATTACGTTTTGCAACATGGCGCTCTACACGGGCATCATGGGCGAGTTCGGCGACGAGTCCGAGCAGGGCGCCGTCGGTATCCTGTTCTTTACGGCCGGCCCCGCCGTCACGATGATCATCCTCGGTGTCTCGGGTCTCGCCAACATCCCCGTCGGCACCATCATCGGATCCATCCTGCCGCTTGTTATCGGCATGGTTCTGGGCAACTTGTTCCCGTTCATCAAGAACCTGCTGGTTCCCGGCGCCAATCCTGCGATTGCCGTTATCGGTTTTCAGCTCGGTGCGTCCATGAGTCTTTCGAGCTTTATCACCGGCGGCATTTCGGGCATCCTGCTGGGCCTCATCACGCTCTTTATCGTCGGTCCCATTACCTTTGCCTTCGAGCGCCTGTGCGGCGGCAATGGCAAGGCCGCTGTGGCTTGCTCCACTATCGCCTGCACGGCTATGACCACGCCGGTCGCCCTCGCCGAGGTCGCTCCGCGCTATGCCGAGCTTGCGCCCACCGCGTATGCGCAGATCGCCACCGCCGTCATCATCACGGCAATCATGGCCCCGATTCTGACCGGCTGGGTCGACAAGAAGTTTTGCCAGGGCAAGGAGGATCTGTCGCCTGCCGGTGTCGAGGCCATCGAGGAGGCCGTCGCGACCGACATCGATGGCGAATAGCAATCGCTACCAATCAATGATGCCGGAGTGCAATTCGCGCCGTTTGAGCGCCCGAACGAAAGCTGTTTTGCAGTGACGTTCGGGCGCTCTGCTATGATTCCCCTTACCCCTGAGGGTAAGGGGTGTTTGTTGCCCAGACCAGAATCGGGCGATTCTGACCACTTGAATATTGAAGGGATGGCGTCTAGTGGTTAAGGCACTCAAGATTGAGATATTCTTGCTATGCATGATTGTTCTTATCGGGCTTGCCGTGCGAAGTCGTCGCTCCTTGTTCTCGAGCACCCAGCAGCTCTTGTTTAGCATGCTCGGCTATACCTCTGCTGCCTACATTTTCTTCGATATGATCTGGACGCTCTCGGACGGCGTGAGCACTTCTGTAGGCATCACGGCCAACTGGATTTCCAACGCGGTCTCGTTTTCGCTGTTCGCCATCGCGTGCCTCATTTGGTTTTTCTATTCCGAGACAGTGCAGGGCTCTCGCCTTTTGACCGCGCGCTATAGGGTTGCGACCGTGACGTTGCCAACCGTATTGGTGGTCGTGCTGGCATTTACCAGCTACTGGACGCACGCTATGTTCTATATCGATGCGCAGGGCGTATATCGTCGCGGAGCGCTTTATATGATTCAACCTATCGTTAGCTACTGCTACATCATATATACGTCCTTGCATGCCTTTATTCAGGCTCGAAAAGTCGAAAGCCTGCAAACGAAGGCCATTTATCGCACCCTCGCCTTTTTTGTGGTTCCCGCTCTGGTGGGCGGTACCTTCCAGGTTTTGTTTTCGGTACCGGGCCTTTGTGTCGGTATAACGCTGAGCATCCTGCTGCTCTACATCATCTACCAGGAGCAGCTGATCTCGACCGACCCGTTGACTGGCCTCAACAATCGCAACCGTTTTGAGACCTATATGCTGTCGCTCTTTTCAAATGTGGATCAGGCCGAAGATGTATATCTGCTTATGATGGACGCTGACGGCTTTAAGCAGATTAACGACCGGTATGGACATGTTGAGGGCGATCATGCCCTCCAGGTCATATCTGCTACGCTCAAAGAGGTTTGCTCGGCGTCTGGTGGCTTTATCGCACGTTATGGCGGCGATGAGTTTGTGGTGCTTAAAAAGGCGACGGCGGAGCAGGACATCATGTGTCTGTGCGCGGCAATCAGCGACGAGCTCGCGCGCGCCGAGGTCCCGTATCTGTTGCGGATGTCCATCGGCTACGCACGGTTTGGTGATGGCGTCGATACCTGGCAAGACTTGCTTCGCGCTGCCGACGCGGAGCTCTACCGTGTCAAAGCCGAGAAAAAGAAAGCCGGCGTCCAGATACGCTAGAAAAAAGGGCGAACGCTGGCGTGCGTTGCGGCCCTCAGCTCATCGATGTACTCCATTAAGCTAAAGCATGTGAATCTCCTCTACTAAATAAGGGCGGTTCGTTAGGCCTTTTTGGGTTTGTTGACGATGATGATGCCGCCGCAGACCAACAGCAGGGCAACGATGACGGTAACGGGGCTCGTGCCAGCGCCCTCGCCGAGCAGCAGCGCGCTCAGCACTACACCAAAGACGGGGTTCATAAACCCAAAGACCGAGACGCGGCTGACGGGGTTGACGGCGAGCAGGCGGGACCACAGCGAGTACGCGACGGCGGAGATAAGCGCCATGTAGATGATGAGCGCGATGGCGGGGGCAATCGCCGTGGGGGAGAGCGCGCCACCCATCAAAAAGCCGATGGCGGTGAGGACCAGGCCGCCGACCAAGAACTGCCACCCGGCAAGCAAGACGCCGTCGTGCTCGCGCGAGAAGATACCGATCAGGCAGGTCGAAAGGGCACCCGCGACGGTGGAGGCCAGGATAAAGCCCTCGCCGTCGAGCGCAAAGCCAAAGGTGCCGTCCGCGCCCGAAAGGTTGACGAGCGCGACGCCGGCAAAGCCCAGCATACAGCCAAGCACCTTGGGCGTATTGAGCCTCTCGGTGTGAAATGCCAGGGCGGCAAAGAGGATTGAGAGGAAGTTGGCGCTGGCTTCGATGATGGAACTCGACATAGCGCTTGCACGGGAGAGACCGAGGTAGAAAAAGAAGTACTGGCCGATGGTCTGGAAGAGCGACAAGACAAAGATGGGCTTGATGTCACGAGCCTGCGGAATGAGGGGGCGGCGCTGAGCCGCGCTCATCCCAACGATAACCAGGGCGCCGGCAAGCGTAAAGCGCAAGCCCGCAAAGAGCAGCTGTGAGGCGCTATCGTGAGCGGGGATGCCAAAGAGCCCGTAACCGATCTTGATGCAGGGGAAAGCCGACCCCCAGAGCGCGCAGCAGACGAGACAGCCCAGGATGAGTCCGGGCAGGGTGGCGAGATACGGCTTGCGGCTTTTCATGATGTCCTTCCTACACGCGTGAAGCAAAAAATAACCCGCCGCCGGGCGTGCCGGTGGCGGGTGTTGTTACCCGAGGGGATTGTACCCGATGGGAAAGCTTTAAGCGAAGTAGGCTACGCCGCTCTCAAAGATCGGCATGAACTTATCGCCGGGGACATGTTCGGGCACGTTGCGGTACAGGTTGTCGCCGCGACGCTCGGCATGGCCCATCTTGCCCAGGACGCGGCCGTCGGGGCTCGTGATGCCCTCGATGGCGAGTGCGGAGCCGTTGGGGTTGACGGAAAGATCCATGCTCGGCTTGCCGTCCTCGCCCACGTACTGCGTGGCGACCTGGCCGTTGGCGATCAGCTGGGTGAGCACCTCGTCATTGGCGACAAAGCGGCCCTCGCCGTGGCTGATGGCGACGGTGTAGGGGTCGTCGAGGCTGCACTGCGACAGCCACGGGGACAGGTTGGACGAGATGCGGGTGCGCACCAGGCGGCTCTGATGGCGACCGATGGTGTTGAACGTCAGCGTGGGCGCATCGGGCGTGGCGTCGACGATGTCGCCGTAGGGCACCAGGCCGAGCTTGATCAGGGCCTGGAAGCCATTGCAGATGCCCAGCATCAGACCATCGCGGGCCTTGAGCAGGTCGCGGACTGCCTCGGTGACCTCGGGCTGTCTCTTATACACATCT
>CABSNX010000068.1 GCA_902479205.1 uncultured Collinsella sp.
CATCGAAATAGGCGTTTTGGGCTGTTTGAGGGCCCGGTCATATACCTCGTGGTCAAAAAATGCCAAATATGAGTACTGTTGCAAAGATAGTCACATATATTTTATGTCATATGTGCTCCCTAGCGATATTCATTATCGTTAGGGAGCCCATTTTATTGAACCTGTGGGGAATAACGTTGTCTTGCTTTTTCACAAATGGGGATTTCCGGCACTCGTTACAAGGAAATTTGCTGCTACTAAATTGGTGACAGTACTCATATTTGGCATTTTTTGACCACAGGGGTCCCGAGGGGTATCGAGGGGCGGCTGTTTCGCCCCTTTTGCGCCGAAGCGATACACTGTTGCCGTTTGATTTCTTCGCTCAAGGAGGATGCGCATGCCGTGCACAACGATTTTGGTTGGTAAGAACGCGAGCTACGACGGGTCGACGCTGGTTGCCCGCAATGAGGACTCGTCCAACGGGGTGTTTGAGCCCAAGCGCATGCGTGTTGTGCACCCCGACGAGCAGCCGCGTGTCTACACAAGCGTCTTGAGCCACCTGACCGTTGAACTGCCCGACAATCCCATGCGTTACACAAGCGTCCCCGACGTTGTCCCGGGTCATGGCGTTTGGGCCGAGGCCGGCTTCAACGAGCTCAACGTTGGCATGTCCGCGACCGAGACGCTCACCACCAACGAGCGCGTCCGCGGCGCCGATCCGCTCGTGGACTACGTGCCCGCCAAGGGCAACGAGGGCGAGGACGGCTATGTTCCGGCGCAGCCCGGCGGTCTGGGCGAGGAGGACATGGTGACCCTGGTGCTGCCGTATGCCAAGTCCGCTCGCGACGGCGTGCGCATCCTGGGCGAGCTGCTCGAGCGCTACGGTACCTACGAGAACAATGGCATCGCCTTTAGTGACGTTGACGAGATCTGGTGGCTCGAGACCATCGGCGGGCATCACTGGATCGCCAAGCGCGTGCCCGACGACGCCTATGTGACCATGCCTAACCAGCTGGGTATCGACAGCTTTGACCTGGACGATGCCGAGGGCGCCCAGGTCGACCACATGTGCTCTGCCGACCTGCGCTCCTGGATGGCCGAGTGGCATCTGGACCTGACGCTGGGCGTTAAGGGCGACGGTCCCGCCGCGGTCTTTAACCCGCGCGAGGCCTTTGGCTCGCACAGCGACAGCGACCACGTCTACAACACGCCGCGCGCCTGGTACATGCAGCGCTGCCTCAACCCCAGCGATGTGTGGGACGGTCCCGAGGCCGACTACACGCCCGAGAGCGACGACATCCCCTGGAGCCGCGTGCCCGAGCGCAAGGTGACCATCGAGGACATCAAGTACGTGCTTTCGAGCCACTACCAGGGCACGGAGTACGACTGCTACGGCAGCAAGGGCACGCCCGCCACGCGCGGCGCCTATCGTCCCATCGGCATCAACCGCAACAGCCAGCTTGCCGTGCTGCAGCTGCGCCCCTATGCGCAGCCGGCGTATCGCGCCGTGCAGTGGATGGCGTTTGGCTCCAACTCGTTTAACGCGCTCGTACCGCTGTACGCCAATGTCGAGACCATGCCCGAGTACTATGCCGACACGCAGGCTCGCGTGACGTCCGAGAATTTCTATTGGGCAAATCGCCTGATCGGCGCCTTGGCCGATGTTCGCTTCCACGAGTGCGGTCGCGCGGTCGAGGATTATCAGGAGAAGGTCGGCGGCATGGGCCACAAGCAGATTCACGACGTTGACGCTGCCGTTGCCGCGCTGCCCGAGGCCGAGGTGCCTGCCGAGCTCGCTCGCGCCAACGAGGCCTTTGCCGAGCTCGTACGCGTGGAGACCGATGCCCTGTTAGGCAAGGTGCTCTACACCACGAGCTGCGCCATGAAGAACTCCTTCGCGATGAACGACAACGTAAGGTAAAGACGGCCTTGCAACGAGCGAGCGGGACAAACGCCGTCAAAGGCTTTGCCCCGCTCGATTTCTATCTTGGCGGTAAAACGATTTTGTGTCGTTCGCTCAATCTTGGGTACAAGAAGGCCAATGCAGTTGTTCACGATTGGAGCCAACCATGGTTATGAAATTCGATCAGCTTGTTAACGGTGCCATCAACGTGGGCTTCGGCGCCGCTGCCGTCGCCGTCGAGGGCGGCAAGAAGGTCCTCGACGACCTCAATACCAAGGGCGAGCAGGTCCGCAAGGACGCCGGCACCCCCGATATCGCCCGCAGCGTGTCCGATATGTTCGAGCAGGCCGGCGGCACCATCTCCGACCTGACCGAGCGCCTGGGCATGCAGGGTGAGACTGCGGCACAGCGCGTGCTCGACGAGCTCATCCTGGCCCGTGTCCGCGTTATGACCGCTCCCGAGCGCACGGCCTTTTTGGCCCATGTGCGCGACATCGTCGATTCGGTCGAGGACAACGTGACCTCGGTGCCCGTCGAGTCCGTTGAGCCCGACGATGCAGAGGACACCGAAGAGGCCGAGTAGCAGCGCAGATGGCAGATTCCACCACCGATTACAACAATCTAGATCCCTTGGGAGACGAGACGGCGGTTGTCGATGAGGTTGAGGCCGCCGTCTCTGGCGCTCGCAAGAAGCCGCGCGCTGTCGATATGGTCCCCGAGGAGCCCGACGCGATGGCGCCGGACGAGGAGTATCAGCTCACGCCGGCAGGTCGCCGCGAACGCATCGGTCAGATCGTTCGCCTGATCAAAAAGTACCGCGTGTGGGATAACCTTACGCCGGTACGCCTGCGCCGCCTGCTCGAAGAGCTCGGCCCCATGTTCGTCAAGATGGGGCAGATCCTGGCCAACCGCTCCGAGATTTTGCCGCAGCGGTTTTGCGACGAGCTGCGCCGCCTGCGCTCCGACGTAGAGCCGGTGCCGTATGAGGTAGTGCTCCGCTGTCTGGAAGAGGAATACGGCCAGCGCTTGGGGCAGATGTTCGACGCCATCGACCCCAACCCGCTCGGTAGCGCGTCGCTCGCGCAGGTGCACCGCGCCCGCCTGGTGACCGGCGAGGACGTGGCCGTTAAGGTGCAACGCCCCGGCGCGCAGCAGGTCATGGCGCAGGACATCGACATCATCCGTTCGGTGGTGCGCATCGTTTCCAAGTTCGTCAACACCGATCAGTTTGTTGACCTGCACGGTGTGGTCGAAGAGCTGTGGACCTCATTTCGCGAGGAGACCAACTTTTTGGCCGAGGCCAAAAACCTCAACGATTTCTATGACTTCCACAAAAGCGTGCATGGCGTGTCGTGCCCCAAGTCCTACCTGGACCTTTGCACCGAGCACGTGGTGGTCATGGACTACATCGACGGCATCTCGATTGCCGATCCCGAGCGCCTGGTGGCCGAGGGCTATGACCTGGAAAAGATTGGCTCGGCGATTGTCGAGGACTATTCGACGCAGGTGCTCGACGACGGCTTTTTCCATGCCGACCCGCATGCGGGAAACATTATCCTCAAGGACGGCATTGTCTACTTTATTGACCTGGGCATGGTCGGGCGCATGTCGAGCCACGACCGCGGCATCGTCAAGGACATGATTTTCGCTGTGGCCGAAGGCGACGTGCCCAAGCTCAAGGATTCGCTCATGCGCTTTGCCGTGACGCGCGGCGACTCGGCCGAGCTCGACCATTCGGCCTTTTTATCCGACTTGGACTTTATCGTCGCCGACTTTGCGGGTCTCGACCTTAAGGATCTTGATATCGGCGAGTTTTTGACCTCGCTGCTAAACCTGGCGCGCAAAAACGATGTTGAGCTGCCGAGCGTGGTGACGATGTTCGCCCGTGGCATGGTGACACTCGAGGGCCTGCTGACCGAGTACATGCCCAACGTCAACATGATTCAGATTATCCAGACGCACATTAAAAACGAGAAGAGCACCTATGCGCGCGTCCGCGAAATGGGGCGCGATCTTGCCGCGAGCAGCTATCGCGCGGCAAAAGGCTCGCTCGAGGCGGCCGAGTATCTGGGCTTGGCGTCGCGTATGCTCACGCGCGGTCAGCTTAAGGTAAACACGCAGATCATGAGCAGCGATAAGGCGCTGCGGCAGCTGGGTGGAATTATCGACCGCATGTCGATGGCAATTGTAATCGCCGGTCTGTTTATCGGTTCGTCGGTGGTGTACTACGCGCGCATCGAGCCGGTTGTGTTTGGTATCCCGGTCATCGGCTTTATGGGCTACGTGAGTGCGCTGGTGCTGGCGCTGATGCTGGGCCGCGAGATCTGGCGCAACAGCCACGGCGGCAAGCGTTAATGACCCCTGGGGGACGGAGGAAAACGGATCATTTTGCTCAGCGATCCATCCATGCCCTAATCTATCGCAAACCATAGCTTTTACCTTGGGCTTCGCCTGTGTGCGGGGCCCTTTTGCGTGCTACCATATCGACAGTAATAATCGATGGCCTAGATGGTGGTGCGGAGACGCACGAATGCGCGGTTTTCCTGCGCGTTTGGGAGAATCGGGGTGCAAGTCCCCGGCTGTACCAGTAACCGTAATTCCTCTTGGCCCGGGATGTTCGCGTCGCAGATCGGACGACGCGCCCGGGTCGGTAAGGTTAAGTCGGATCGCCTCCCATCTTGCACGCGGGCGCGGCGCATGCCGCCGGTACGCGTTGGGCTCTGGAGGGAAGGGGGACCCCGATGGGGGTACTCAAGCGCAATATGCGCGATGATGTGGGGCAGCCGCTGGGCAATGCTCCCAGTGCAGACAGTAGGAGACAAATGGATATGTTTGAGGACGAGTGCCAGCGCGCCTCGTGGCGTCGTCATGGAGCGATTGCCCGTGGCGTAGCCAAGCGCGGTCTGGTGGCGTTCCTGGCTTTTGCCATGGCTTTTGGCACCACGCCGGCGCAACTTTGGGCCGAGGGCGCCGAGGGCATTGCCGAGGCCGTGGCTCAGGCTACGACGGGCGGCGAGGGCGCGGCAGCCGACGATAGCGCTGCTGCCGCCGATGCCGGTGCGAACGGTGCTGCTGCGGAGGACGGCGCGGGTGCCAGTGACGCTGCTGCCGATGGCGCCGACGCAGATCAGGGCGCAACTGCGAGTGCCGCGAATGGTGCTGACACCGCCGCAGACAACGCGACTGAGTCCGAGAACTCTGCGGCGGCGTCTGCTGCTTCGGAGCAGAAGAACGCCGTTGCCGCCGCATCCGCCACAACGCTTTCCGGTGAGGCAAAGGTCTTCATTCAGGACGCCAAGGATAAGGACAACTCGTATTCGACGAAGTCCGGCGCGCTCAATGCGGGTGATACGCTCTGGGCCAATATGTACGATGAGGTCGAGGACGACTGGTACGGCACTTCGACTGAGTCCGTTGCCAATCCCGGCACCTGGACTTACACTTGGCTCGCCGGCACGACCAGGGCCAGCGGCAATGTCGCCGACTACACCGAGGTCGTAGGCCACGAGCAGTCGCTCACCGTTACCGACGCTATGGTGGGCAAGTACTTCCTCTGCAAGGTTACGGCAGACGGCAAGGACTACTATGGTCCCGCTGCGTACGGCTCGGGCATCAACGCTAATTACATCCCCGGTCCCGTGCTGGGCGCCGGTCAGATGGAGCTTAACAGCGTCAAGCTGAATAGCGACACGCCGAGCATAGGCGATACCCTGACGGCGACTCCGTACATAAGCTATTATCAGCAAGCCCCCGCCGATGCCAAGGTCACCTACACGTGGTCCGCATCCACCTCGCAGTACTCGGGATTTACCAAGATCGAGGGCGAGACGGGCGCTACGCTCGTGGTGGGCGACGACCTTGAGGGCAAGTACATCAGGGTCGAGGCCAACGCTGGCGTCAACACGGTGAACAAGACCACTTCCAGCAAGGTCAAACAGGCCGGTGCGGTCGAACTTTCGGCCGTGTCTATCGTTAACACCAAGGACAACACGAGCGTCTTTGCGGTGGGGGATACCGCTAAGGCCCGCGCCAAGGAGAAGGGCGGCGCGTACGGCGCGTTCGTCGACGCGAGCAAGCTCAACTATCAGTGGCAGAGCTCTAACACCAAGAGTGGCACGTATACCGACATTGCGGGTGCCACGGGGGAGACCCTCGAGCTAACCGACGCTTTGGGCGGCAAGTACCTCAAGTGCAAGGTGTCCTCGAAGATTGGCTCTTCGAGCTTGACCAACTCGACGGGCGCTCTCGTTGCTGCCGCCGGTTCAATTAATGTTGCGAGCGTGACTATGAGCCCGACTTCGGGCAAAGTCGAGGTTGGTTCCACGATTACGGCGACCGCCAAGGCGGGTTCCACCGACGTTACCACCGATTCACATGTCACGTGGCAGTGGTATAAGGGCACCTCGAACTACGCGAGTTCGTGCAACACGCCTATCGAGGACGAGACCGGCAACACCCTGACGGTGACCGCCGCCCTTAAGGGTTACTACGTCGTGGCCAAGGCCAACGGCGGTTACGGCGAGCAGAAGCCTTACTATGCGGCGGGCCCTGTTTCCGTTGCGGGCCAAGTGGAGCTCTATGACGTGCAGTTCGAGGGCTCTCCTGCCACCAACGGCGTGCACGTGGGCGATACGCTCAAGACCAAGGTGCGCAAAAAGGACGGCTCCAACTATCACTATATCGACCGCACCGATAATGTGACCTACCAGTGGCAGTATGCAAACAGCAGCTCGAGCTACGACTCCGCTTACACCGATATCCCCGGTGCCACCGAAGCGACCTATGTCGTTGACGCCGCCTATACTGGCAAGTACCTGCGCGTGAAGGTTACGAGCGAAAATACCGTTTCCAGCACGCAGAAGAAGAGCTCCTACGGCGGCACGCAGTCCGTTGCCCCGCTCGGCCCCGTGACGCTCAAGGGCCAGTACAAGCTGGCGGGCATCGAGCTTGCCGATAAGAACGTTACGCTGAGCGTGGGTTCAAAGATCACGCCGAGCGTGCAGGTTCCGGGCAGCTGGTCGGGCTCGACCAAGGACGTGCCCGACGATGCCGAGCTCACTATGGCGTGGTATGCCAAGGGCGAGGGCGATGCCGACTGGACCGAGCTCACCGACGGCATCGATACGACCGATGGCAGCCTGACTATTTCGGACGCGCTTGTTGGCAAGCGCATCAAAGTTACGGCGAACGCCCTCGACAACACCGTTGAGTGGGTTTCGCCCGATAGCGTTACCGCGGCGGGGGAGTATAGCCTGCTGCGCGTGACCACTACGCCACAGATCAATAGTGATTCGACCCATCTCGTTTCGGGTGATAGCGTCAAGGCGACGGCGCAGGCTAAGCGCGCCGACGGTTCGACCACCAACGGCATTGACGTGACCACTCAGGCGACTGTTGCCTGGTATGCGGCGGACGATGCGAAGGCTCCGGAGGCCGACTGGACGCTGCTGTCCGATATGTCGGGCGCCACGGCAACGGTTTCGGCTTCTGCCGCGGGTAAGTATCTGAAGGCTGTCGCCACGAGCGGCAGCTCGACGGTCGAGCTCGTCTCCGCCAACAAGGTTATCGCCGCGGGCTCGCTCGAGGTTGCAGCCCAAAAGCTCACCGATGCTAACAAGCAGATTGTTGTTGACTACAGCGCAAAGGGCGGCAACGTTAACGACGCGCTGAAGGCGCAGCTTGCCGATTTGGGATTTACCGATATTGACGTCAAGGTCTCCGAGGGCGGCGTTGCCTTTAATGCAGAGGATGACAAGGCAACGGTCGGTATCTCCGACGCCCAGGGTAAGACCAACGGCGATGTGACGTTCTTCTACATCGACCCCAACAACTACACCGGTTACAACATCGACGGTCTGCGTAGCGCCGACGTCGTGTTTGAGCTGTCGCGCGATGGCAAGACCGAGTATTACCAGCCCAGTAAGTCGGTGCAGGTTGCTTGGGACGAGGCTCGTGTGCAGCGGATGCTCGACGATGCCGCCGAGCAGGTTGCCATCGGTTACGCTGCGGGCGATTCGGCCGAGTCCGTTACGTCCAACCTCACGCTTCCGTACCGCGCAGGCTCCAAGAGCAAGTTCGAGGTTAGCTGGAAGAGCTCCGACGGCGATGTCATTTGGCCGTCCGGTTATGGCTGGGACGACTACACCGGCAAGGTGACGCGCGTTTCGAGCGATCGCACCGTAACGCTGACCGCGACCGTTTCGTTTGTGAGCGGTGGCCCGTCTGACGTTAAGGGCGCGCACGACTTCACGGTGACCGTCAAGGGCGATCCCGAGAAGGTCGCCGCCGACAAGAAGGCGCTGCAGGAGAAGGTCGATGCGGCCTTTACCTACGACAATATCAAGTACTTCGGCACTGACGCGGTCGCCAACAAGGATGGCCTGACCGCCGACCTGCAGATGCCGCGCACGAGCACGCTTAATATCGACGGCAAGTATTACGAGGTCAAGTACTCTGCCAGCACCGATGACATTACGTTCAACGGCTACAAGGGCACGGTCTACCAGCCGCTGCCCGGAGCCAAGGCGGCGAAGACCAAGATCACCCTCACGGTGACCGATAAGTCTAACGCTGAGGTCACGGCAAGCAAGACCCTCGACTTTGCGATTGCCCCGCAGGACCAGGGCGAGCTCGATGCCGAGCTTTCTCTTATGGAAAAGGCGAAGGCCGGCTATACTGCTGCCATTCTGAATGGCCAGGACGCTAATGCCGTTTCGGCGGACATGCACGCGTTCCAGAAGGCGTATCTCGATGCCGACGGCAACCTTGCCTGGAGCTACAACAAGACGACGACCGATTCGACGTCCCTTGGTATTGTTCCGGTGGATCTGCCTGGCTATGACGCGATGTCCGGGCAGGATTGGCGTCTGTTTAAGTCGAGCAACAGCTCTATTGTCTCCGCAGAGAATCTCAAGGTCACGCAGCCGCAGTACAACACGAAGGTTGTCGTTTCTTCGCGCCTGACGAGCGAGAAGTACGCTCGCTATGCTAAGCGCTATCCCGACAATGCCACGTATGCCAAGCTTGCCAACCAGGATGTCTCGGCAACGTTGACGGTCGTGGGCACGAGTGGTCAAAACAGCCCCGAGGTCACAGCGACGTGCTCGGTTATTGGCGTCGACGCTAAGGGCAAGCAGCAGACGTGGGCTGCCGCTTCGCAGTACACGCTCAAGAACGGCTCGACTGCCGCCGATCTTTCCGAGGAGCTCTTTAAGCAGGCCGGCCTCAAGGCTGACTATGACCCCAACGGCTCTTGGGGTTGGGTGCTCAATTCCATTACGTCGCCTTTCGATGCCGATCGCACCCTTGCATACGACCATGCTACGGGCGCCTATTGGCAGCTGTTTATCAATGGTGTTGCGGCGTCGGTTGGCGCTGGCAGCTACTCCCTCGAGGCGGGCGACTCGGTCGTCTGGTGCTACTCCAAGTACGGCGACCCGGCGCCCACCGACCAGCTTTCGGTAAGCTGCACCGTTATCGGCCAGGACGCTTCGGGTGCTCAGCAGACGTGGACGCAACCAACGACCTCGCTGGTGGAAGAGGGCGCAACTGCCGCCGATCTTTCCGAGCAGGTCTTTAAGCAGGCCGGTATTGGCGCCGACGTCCAAACCGGTTCGTATGGTTGGTTCCTCAATTCGCTGACTTCCCCGTTCAATAAGAGCGTGAAGCTATCGACCGTACAGGTAAACGAAAGCA
>CABSNX010000069.1 GCA_902479205.1 uncultured Collinsella sp.
GCTATTCGTCGGCAGCGTCAGATGTGTATAAGAGACAGGTCCTGGTGGCCGGGAGTATCGAGGATGTTGACGCAGGCGCCGTTGTAGGTGAACTGCAACACCGAAGAAGTAACGGAAATACCGCGCTCCTTCTCGATGTCCATCCAGTCCGAGACGGCATGCTTGGCCGAGCTCTTGCCCTTGACCGAGCCGGCGGTCTGGATGCTACCGGTATAGAGCAGCAGCTTCTCGGTAAGCGTGGTCTTACCGGCGTCCGGGTGGCTGATGATCGCGAATGTGCGGCGCGACGAGATTTCATCCGACAGGCTTGCCATGCGGATCCTTTCTTGCATTGAGTGCATTACGTCGATGTAACCGTACTATTGTAGCCGCGAAATCTCGCTCTAGGGCGCCTATCAGGACAAATACATCAGTCAGAACGTGAACGGCTAGTTATCGAAAGTATTCTGCAGCAGACTGTCTCAATCTGTAACAGCAGGCGACTCAAAACGGACCCAGATGTTACAGATTGAGACAAACGAACTTGTCCGCCGGCACAATCTCAATCTGTAACACCTGACCGCCCAAATTGGGTCTAGCTGTTACAAATCGAGATAAACGGAAAGGCAGGCAGCCAATGTCTCGTTCTGTAACATCTAGCCGCGCAAATCGACTCTTACTGTTACAGATTGAGACAAATAGGCAGGCGGGAAAATAACATCTCAATCTGTAACAGCTGGCGACCAAAAACGGACCCAGATGTTACAGATTGAGATTGTTTTGGAGCAAGCGCGGCGCCGATGGTCTATTCCACATTTAGCTCTTGCATAACTGTGCATAGTGTATATATACTGTGCTTACCGGTTATATACACGTGTAGCCCAACAGCTAAGGAGCCGCTGTGGACATCATCCTATCCAATTCGAGCGATAAGCCCATCTACGAACAGATATCCTCGCAGGTCAAAGCTCAAATCCTTTCGGGCACGCTCACTGCGGGAGCCAAACTCCCCAGCATCCGTGCGCTCGCGAGCGATCTTGGCGTGAGCGTCATCACCACCAAGCGCGCCTACGCCGACCTAGAGCAACTCGGGTTTATCTGCACCGTGCAGGGCAAGGGCTGCTTTGTCGCCGAGGGCAACCAGGAACTCTTGCGCGAAAACCAGCTCTGCCATATCGAAGAGCTACTTGCGAAAGCGGCGAGCCAAGCCGAAACCCTGGGCGTCACGCGCGACAAACTGCACGAGATGCTCGACCTGGTAGCCCCCGAAACCATGCAGTAGCCATCTGAAAGAAAGGCTATACCATGCAAAACCTTTTAGAACTCAAAGGCATCTCACGCCGTGTGAGCGACCGCTTTTCACTACGCGACGTCACGCTCGCTGTGGAGCCCGGCCAGATCGTTGGCTTTGTAGGCGCAAACGGCGCCGGCAAGACAACGACCATTCGCGCCGCGCTCGGGCTTATAAAGCTCGATGCCGGCGAGGTGCACCTGTTTGGGCAGCGCTGTGGCGCCGACGCGCCCGATGAATCGCAACGCCATCTACGCTCCCGCGTCGGTCTTGTCCTGGACACGTGCCCCTTCCCCTCCACGCTCAGGGTGGGCCAGATCGAGTCGCTCGTAGGCCCGACGTACCCCACATGGGACCGCGAAACGTTCGCCGGATTCATCAACCGATTTGGCCTCGATCCCAAGACAAAGGTCAAGGACCTCTCCCGCGGCATGGGCATGAAACTGCAGCTTGCCTGTGCACTCAGCCACAATGCCAAGCTGCTCGTTTTGGACGAAGCCACCGCGGGCCTCGATCCCATGGCACGCGAGGAGCTGCTCGATGAGTTGCTTGCCTTTGTCGCCGACGGCCAGCACAGCGTGCTGCTCTCGAGCCACATTACGTCCGACCTCGATCGTGCCGCCGACCGCATCATCTGCATCGATAACGGTTCGATTGTGTTTGATCTGCCGCGCGAGGACATTACCGACCGCGCCGGCATCGCCCACTGCACCCAAGCACAGGCCGCCGAGCTTATGGCTTGCGTCGAAGGTGCCCGTGCCGCCCACCACGCCTATAGCGTGGACGTGCTCGTGCCCAACCGTCGCGAAACGCTCGAGGCCTTCCCCGAGATTCCCTGCGATCGGGCAACCATTGACGACTATCTGCGCCTCATGCTGAAAGGGGCTTCGAAATGAAACGCGCCTTTATGTCCGAGCTCGCTATCGTTCGCACGCTCGTCCCGAGCATCGCGGGCGTCGGCCTGTTCATATTCGTCGTGCTGACCCTTGCCAACGCATCGGACGGCGATTCCGGCATGAGCGCTGGCGCCTGCGCGGTCAGTGCCATGTCACCCATCATGGTCATGAGCTCGCTGGCCGGCTTCGACAATCAAAACGATTGGGAGCGCTATCGCGCAACGCTGTCTCTCTCGCGTAAAGACATCATCTGCGCACGCTACCTGAGCATCATTGTCTTCTCGGCTGTCACGGCGTGCGCCGCCGCGCTTCTGAGCATCGTCTCCTTCCCGCTCTTCAACAGCGCGGGTATCCCGTTGACGGGACAGATTGTCTTTGAGATTGCAATAGCCTCAGCAGCATCAATGCTCATCTCCCTCATGATGGTGTTTTTGGCGCAGCCGCTGTTCTTTCGCTTTGGACACATGGAAGCGCTGCGCCTATCCGTTGGTCTGTTTGCCATGCTCGGATGCCTTGCCATGGCCACGCTGAGCTCCTCCAACCCCATCAGCAACTGGCTCATGTCGATTGCCGGAGCGAATCCCGATCCCGCCGTTCTGGGCTGTCTGTGTGCAGGCATCGCCGCACTTACCCTCGCGCTATGTGCAATCAGCTGCGCAGTCAGCACCAAGGTCTATCGGGCACGCGACCTGTAATCGACAGCCAAAGGGCTTGGGCTGCACGCCACCTCATTTACTAGATAAGACGAAGCAACAACAACGCCGCCGCCCTTCGAAGCATGCCGTTTAGATCTTGGAAACCAAAGAGAAGTCGACAGCATATCGACAATTCGAGCCTTCACCAAATGGCTCCCCGGAACATAACCCCCGTCTCGCCGCGGCCATATCAAACCTTCATGGTGGGGCGGTATCCTCATGTCCATAAAACTCGCAGGATAAACCCATTATCCAAGGAGGCACCGCACCCGTGTCGTGGGTTGTCGCAGCATTTGCGTCAGCATTCTTTGCCGGCATCACATCCATCTTGGCCAAATGCGGCATCAAGCAGACCGACTCCGATGTCGCGACGGCCATTCGCACCTGCGTGGTGCTCGTTTTCGCCTGGGCAATGGCGGGCATTTCTGGATCCATTGGAACCATTGGCAGCATCGAACCCAGATCCTGGCTCTTTCTCGTCCTCTCGGGACTCGCTACCGGTGCTTCGTGGATCTGTTACTTTAAGGCGTTGAGCATCGGAAATGTCAATAAGGTCGTACCGGTCGACAAGATGAGCACCGTGCTCGCCGCGCTGGTCGCCATCGCGCTTTTTGACGAGACGAGCAACCTTGCGGTTAAGCTCGTGGGAACCGCTGCCATCACCCTCGGCACGTTTTTAATGATCGAGAAGAAGCAGTCCGCCGAACCCGAGCAGCAGCAAGACCGAACCTGGCTCGCTTACGCCCTCGGCGCCGCCGTGTTCGCGGCACTCACCTCCGTCCTCGCCAAGATCGGCATCGAAGGCGTCGAGTCAAACCTGGCCACGGCAATCCGCACCTGCGTGGTACTGGTTATGGCATGGGCAATCGTGGCAGCCAAGGGAAAACTGGAGCAGGTCACGCACGTTGACCGGCGCGAACTCACATTTCTCGCAACATCGGGCATCGCGACTGGAGCATCGTGGCTGCTCTATTACTATGCCATCGCTGCAGGCCAGGTGAGTGTCGTGGTGCAGATCGACAAACTATCGATTGTCGTATCGGTGCTATTTGCGTGCCTGGCATTCAACGAAAAACTCTCCCGCCGCAGCGCCATCGGTCTTGCCCTCATCGTACTGGGCACCGCCGCGCTTGCAATTTGGAAGTAGCGCCGATACCGAACGAAATCCAGTCCACCCGCAAATCCGTGACACAGCGCCCGCACCGGACTTGAGATGTTTGTACTGACTGCGCGCTACCGTGCTACTTGCGCAGCGGCTTGGGCAGCGGGATGCCGGCGGCGATGACGGCCGCGATAATCATGCAGACGATACCCTTGAGTGGGAAACACATAAGCAGCAGGCCCACAACCATGACAGGCTGGCGCATGACGGCGCCCATCGTCGATGCCGTGCAGACGGCGACGCAAAAGACCGGATCTGCGCCGGTGAGGATGGCAAGGCCATAGCCCAGGCTTACGCCCGAGAAGATAACGGGGAAGAAGTGGCCGCCGCGCCAACCAAGGTTGATGAGGGCGGGCGTCAGCATGGCCTTAACAAGACCGGTCGCGATAAGCACGCCGGCGGGAATGGTGAGGTAGGTCTCCATAAGTACATCGGCCTGGGTCTCGCCGGCAAACATGGTGTAGGGCAAGACCGTGCCGCAGATGGCGAGCGCCAGACCAGCCAGCATGGCCTTGACGACAGGACGCTCCCCTATTGCATGGGACAGCGCCTCGCTCGCGTGCTCCGAGACAAAGTACAGCCAGCCGCAAACGGTGCCAACCAACGCCAGCGGGATGAGCCAGGCAAGCTCCAGGTTGCCCACCTCGGCGGCCTCGAACCTGGGCATGCCCATGCCGCCGCCCACAAGTTGGCCAAGCAGCAGGTAGGTGCCCAGACCGCCAGCGATCGCGATACCGTAGACCACAGTCTTCTGTGCCTTGGGCAGCTTGATGGTGATCTCGCCGGACGCGGGCCCATCGTCGGCGTCTTCGCCCTGGCCGTCGGCGCTACCGGCGAGCGGCGCCACAAAGCCAAAGACGGGCGCGGTAAAGAGCGCCGTCAGCGCGGCCTGGGTGCCCAGCAGCGTGAGCTCCCTAAACTCGGCGCCAAAGCGGCGCATGCGGTCGCCGACCCAGCTGCACAGACCCGCGATAACGCCGGTCAGGCCGGCCTCCGGTCCAATACTTCCGCCAAACAGCAGCGGCAGCAATGCCGCGAGCGAAAGCCTGCCCAGATTGTCATACGGGTAGCGCCCATCTTGCTTAACCTTAGCCATCACCTGGTTGAGGTCGTCGGTCTTGGTGCCCGTAAGCTTTTCGTACAGACCGATCAGCAGGCCGCCCAGCAGGCAGACAAAAAACGGATACGGCAGAAAACCGAACGGGCCGCTGGCGAGTTCGGGCGACGCCGCGCCCAGCATGTGGGGGATCTCGGTCCACAGATAGTCGATACCGTGCTCCATCGCAAAAAAGAACAGCCAGACCGCGGCACCTGCGAACGCACCGGTCACGGCAACGCTAACTAAAAACAGCGCGCGGTTTGTGGGTTTGGCAAGGTTGTCCATCGGGTCCTCCCGCGGTCAAAGTCGACATAATTACGTTTTATTGTAGAGCGAGCGTTGCCCAGACAAGCCAACCATCTGCGCCACAAACGGCACCATTGGGAGTCATAGTGGGGCAGGCTCAAGACTTATCCGTTGATAATCGAGACAATCTCGCGCAAACCGTCGGCAAAGTAGATGCCTTGCTGGCGCCTCGGGCTCGAAAGCCCCTTATCAATCATGTGCCCGAGCAGCGCCTTGAGGTCGTTGTAGTAACCGTCCAGGTTATACAGGATGCACGGAGCACTCAGGTGCCCCAACGACACCGCGGACATGACCTCGGCAATCTCCTCGAGCGTGCCCGTGCCGCCCGGAAATGCGATGAACGCATCACCGAGCTCGATCATCTTGTCCTTACGCTCGGCCATATCGCTCGTCACGATGAGGTCATCGATGCCGTCGTGCTGAAACTCGGCCTCTATAAAAAAGCTCGGCTCAACACCCGTCACGTGTCCACCTGCCTCGAGTACGCTATCGGCGAGCGCGCCCATCAGGCCCGATTTGGACCCGCCGTATACCAGCGCGTGCCCGTTGGAGCCAATCCAGTTGCCCAGCTCTTGCACCGCAGGCAGAAATGCCGGATCATTGCCGACACTGGCACCCAGATACACGGTGATATTCATATTCAGTCCCCCTCATCGTGACGCGTGGCGCCCGTTCTAGCGCTGGCGTCGACGATACTCGCGCACGCGACGCGAAAGATCGGCAAGCTCGTCACGATCGAGCTCTTCCAAATGCTCCAGATCATCCATAAAACGCGCCATGGTGTCCTTTTGACGCATCTTGATGAGCGTATTGCAGTAGTTCACCGCCACGCCCGTGAGCATGGCGATGTAGAAAATGCTGATAACGCTCAAGACGACGGTAATAGCGCGGGCAATCGGCGTTTCGGCCGGAATGTCGCCAAAGCCGATGGTCGAGACCGTCTCAAAGCTAAACCACAGACCATCACCAAACGTGAGGGTCGTGGGCTCGGACAACCAGACGGCCGTCGAGCACAGCAGGTAAAAGATAAGAAACAGGCCCGTGATGCGTGCAAAGCCAGCCTGTCGCAGTACGTCAGCAAGCGTCCTGAGCTTTTTCATCGCGACCCTTTCCGCGGACGACCAATCACGTTCGCTCGGTATTGTCCCACAACCGACAGTTAGGGACGTTCCTTTTGTGCCGGCAGAAAGGGACTGTCCCCAACTGCCGGGCGGAACCGTTTAGCGGTGCTGCTGCCGGCTGGGCAGGCTGAGCTGGTATTCTTATGCGGTAATGTCTCGATTCGTTAGGATTACATGTGAGAGCTGCCACTGTCCTTCGTTCAGCTATATATCGCGCCCTAGCCGTTGCGCTTACCGCGCTCGCCGCACTGAGCGCCGTCGCGCCCGCCCCTGCCTTTGCCGCCGACTCCGATCAGCAGGCCAAGACAGTCCGCGTTGGTTGGCTCGTCAACAACGAGGGCTTCCAGGACGGCACCCCCGGCGAGCGTCTCTCGGGATGGGGTTACGAGTACCTCCAGACCCTGTCGTACTACACGCCCGGCTGGCGGTACGAATACGTCTCCGGCACCTTCACCGAGCTTATGGACATGCTCGAGGCGGGCAAGATCGACCTCATGCCCAACATCTCCTACTCCGAGGAACGCGCCCAAAAGCTGCTCTTTTCCTCGAACCCCGAGGGCACCGAGCGCTACTACATCTACGCCAAGCCCGAGCGCGACGATCTGGCCAAGGGTGACCCCCAAGCGCTCCAAGGCCTTACCATCGGCTGCAACCCCGGCGTTATGCAAACCTTCGTTGGCCAGCAGTGGCTCGCCAACGAAGGAATCGCCTGCACATACAGGAAGTATGACGGAAACTCCGTTCTCTTTGACGCGCTCGCAAACAACGAGGTCGATGCCATCATCATGAACGACACGACCTCGTCGCCCAGCGCCTCCCCCATGTTCTACATTGGTTCGAGCGACTACTATTTTGCCGTCCCCAAAAGCCGCCCCGACCTGATGGACGACATCAATGCCGCCATGACGGCAATCGCCCGCGTCAACCCACGCTATATCGACGAAGTCAAATCTAACTACTCGGCCCAAAACAGCGGTTCATCATCGCTCAACGGCCCCGAGCGTTCCTGGCTCAAAGCAAATGACAGCACCGTCACGCTCGGCTACATTACGGGCAAACTCCCCTACTGTAACGAAGACGAAGACGGCGAAATGGAAGGTTCGCTCGCATCGCTTGCGATGACGCTGCACGATAAATTTGGCATTACGGTCAAAACCGTCGCCTTTGATAGCTACAAGATGATGTCAAAGGCCCTGTCAAAGGGAAGCATAGACGTTGCGCTGCCGGTATACCGAGATTACTGGTTTGCCGAGCAAACAGGCGTTGTGCAGTCGATATCGTTGGGGACCATATCCCTCACCGCCATCCACACCGGCAGCGACCTGAACAAAGACCTTCAGAACATCGCCTGTACCAAATCATCGTTTGTCAACAAAAATGCACTTGAAAGTCTGTTCCCCACAGCGACCGTGACCGAATACCAATCCGACGATGAAGCGTTCGACGCCCTCAGGAAGGGAACGGCGCACTGCATCGTCGCTCCCAGTTCACGCGTAAAGACCATCGGTGACCGTTACGATCTCGAGGACTGCGAGACGACCGAGCTCCCTGACACCTGTGAGCTCTCGTGCTGGATTTCGCGCGGAAAACCCGAGCTGCTGGGAATCATCAACAAGGGCATCATCAATTCCGGAGAATCGCTCTCCGCAAGCAATTTCTCCCCCACGTCGTACACGGCCCAGGAATCCGACACGCTTCGATTCCTTTATCGCAACCGCACCGCTATTGCCGCCACCCTCATCGGTATGTTGTCGGTCGGCATCGTCCTGCTCATCTGGGCGCTCGTGCGCGCTCGAACCGAGCGCAAAAAAGCCGATGCTGCCAACGCCGCTAAGACGGCATTCCTCACGCGCATGAGCCACGACATCCGTACGCCGCTCAACGGTATCCTGGGCCTTATCGAGATTGAGGAATTGAAGGAAGGCGATATGCAAGTCGCCCGCGAGAGCCGTGCCAAGGCGCGCGTTGCCGCCAATCACCTGCTTTCGCTGATCAACGACATCCTCGAGATGGGCAAAATCGAAGACCGCAAGCTGACACTGGAGCATGCACCTTTTAACCTCAAAGAGCTCTGTGACGATACACTGGTGCTGTGCAAGCTCCGCGCGTCCAGTAACGGCATCACAATGCAGGACAATAATCTGCCGTACGCCACGGGGCCATACATGATCGGCGGTCCCACCCATATCCGACAGATCATGATCAACCTGTTAGACAACAGCATTAAGTACAACAAGCACGGCGGCTCCGTCACCTTTAGCTCAAAGACCAAGCCACTCGATAACAAGCGCGCGCTCTTTTGCTTTAGCGTTTCGGATACCGGCATTGGCATGGCTCCCAAGTTTTTAAAGCATATCTATGAGCCGTTTGCCCAAGAAGGTGACGATGCGCGCAGCAAGTTCCAAGGAACCGGCATGGGCATGCCAATCGTCAAGTCGCTTATTGAACTGATGGGCGGTACGATTGAGATTTCGAGTGAGGTTGACGTGGGAAGTACGTTCAACGTCCAGATTCCGCTCGATATCGACAAGAACCCTCAGACGCGGGCAGATACGGTCGAGAGGGCGCTCGACTGCTCGCTCGCCGACATGAACGTGCTGCTCGCCGAAGACAACGAATTGAATGCCGAGATTGCCCAGGCGCTGCTCGAAAGCGAAGGCATTGTCGTAACTCGCGCCGCCGATGGCAACGAAGCGGTCGACCTATACGTTGGCCGTCCCGCCGGCAGCTTCGATGCCATTCTGATGGACATTATGATGCCGGACATGGACGGCTATGAGGCAACCCGCGCGATTCGCCTGAGCGAGAAGGTCGATGCAGCCGACATTCCCATCATCGCGCTCACCGCCAATGCCTTTGCCGAGGACGCCAAGGCGGCACACGACGCCGGCATGAACGCCCATCTGTCCAAACCGCTCGACTTTAACACTGTCTCTTATACACATCTCCGAGCCCACGAGACCG
>CABSNX010000070.1 GCA_902479205.1 uncultured Collinsella sp.
GGGCTCGGAGATGTGTATAAGAGACAGCATTCCCGAGCCACTGCTTGCCGCGGCGCCCGAGCGCTGCGAGCGCATCCCGATGCTGCGCGATTGCGACTCGCTCGATAACGCCGAGGCTTGGGGAGCCCACGAGGAATCGCTGGGGCATACCGAGGACAGCCACGAGACCATTCTTCAACAGGACATCTGCGGCAACTTCGTCAATCCCGACGACTACCGCATCAGCGCCCTCAACCTTTCCAACAGCGCCGCCATCGTCCTCTACGAAGCCCTGCGCCAAACAGGCTTTGCCGGCATGTAAAACCTGCCATTAGGGGACGGGGTAGAAATGGTAGACTTTCAAACTCTCTAGTCCTCGACAAAATGGTTTTGACATCAAATGCGGCAAAGGGACAGACCCTTTGCCGCATTTGGCTGCTGACAATTCACGTCAGAATTCAACTTCAAATACAAACGACTGCCGAAGTTCTCGCTTAGCTTGGCTTGTCAGGCTCGAATTCGCCCTTATGTTCAGCTTGCTGCATGCCTCATCGATAGCCATAGCAAGCGATACGGACATGGTCATGGTCGTCTCGCTTTTCAATTCAACCCGATAACTCTTCGCCTTGTTTTTATCCTCTCCACCGCATCTCGTTTCGATTAACAAGAGAATGTCAGAGTCATGGGCATACCAATGGAGTTCAGGGCGCTGTGGAACCATGTCTCCCTCGAATTCCTGTGTAAACAGGATTTTCTTCTCATTTCTCGTTAAATCGCTCAAAGAGCCGTTGATTCGAGCCGAGCCCTTCTTTCCCGCTTTGGCATTCCCCTTAACCTGGTGGCCTCTCCGAGTTTCCTCGTACTCCGTCACCTCCAACTTGCAGCGCTTCGCGCCAAGCATGAACGCAATCCGTCTCAACTCGGCCATCTTGTCTTGTTGCATGGTTGCGAAATAGGAGTCTAGATCAACAAAGCGAGACCGATCAAAAGCATCTATGTAATATGTGGAATAAAGAGATGGTTTAGGGTAGAAAGACAGCTCGCTATCCCCAATTGCTTCGCGGTACAAATTGAAAATCTGCGTGCCCTTAACAGTATCCAACCAACCAATAGCATCCCTACAGACATCGATGCCCCGACGCTCATTTCCGTCAACAATTCGAATCATGTTCGGCAAATGGAATGAAGGGCTCTGATAGATCTCTTTGATTACAGGCCTGTACCTATTGAGCTGTTGCTGGTATGCCCAATCGTTGACGGCGTCACCAATATCCGCAGCAGCACCTGCTGCACCATCGGCCGCATCAGCAATAGCCGCCAAGGCGTCATCGACCATCGGAGTTGCAGCACGCATTGCGCCATCGGCAACTTTCTGTACGGCTGCAACCGCGCCCGCCATCGCGCTTCCGGCGCCATCAACCAACCCGGCAGCGGCCTTACGGATATCAAAACTCTGCTTATGTCGCGACAGCTCCTCCCTTTCGACAACAGCTAGATCGTCTTTATCCTCCATAGTGACCTCCTATTTCCGATAGTCGAAATCAACCGTATATTCATCGCCAAATGCTGAGTTGAACATCGCACGGATATTTGCTTCGGCGTTCACTCGAGCCTCTTCGAGCAGCTTGCCATCCTTGATGGCCTCGCTTTCACTCCGCTCCTTGCACTGCGCTTCAAACGCCGTGACGTCTTTGACCTCAATGGGATTGAGGATGTTGTTGCGTTCCTCGAGAGCACCCGACTTGTTCATATCCGGCGTGTTCGAGATTACATAAGGCTCATCCATCGCAATGGTCAGCTTTTTCTTGTTTGCATGTATCTCTGCCGTCTCGAGATTCACACCCGCCTTGATGGTTCCCACATAGCGGTACCAAAAGCTGTTTTCCGTAAACGGGATATCAAACCAATCGAAGAACCTCTTGGTATCCGTCACCTTATCGACAATCGCATAGTTCTGCGATGCAGAAACCATCTCGTTCTGGGAAGCGATGCGTTCAAACACGACCGACGGGGAAAGCGTATTGGGGGTCGTTTCTTTCGCGCCCGCAGCTTTGCCGTTATTAAAGATGGTAATGAAAAGTACAGCCACAATCACTCCACCAAGCGCCAGGCCCGCAAAGAATACCTTGGGCTTTGTCAGGATTCTCCCGAGTTTCGCTTTCAGCGCCCCCATGCCTTCCTCTATCTCATCCATCCCCTATTCCTTTCAAAATCCCTGTTATTTAAGAAACTGCCGTGGGTTATACCTCATGCCTTAATTGTCGTTTTCAGCATGTCTTTAGACGAGGGCAGTTGTTTGCAATCCGATATAATACACATTCGTTCGCGGCACTTGTTGTTCAATAATTGGCATAAAACGGGCAGGTCAACCATTCATTGCCGATTAACCCGCCCCTTCCGTGCAGAACTTATTTATTTACATCGTAGCTGGAAACAGATGCGACAACGCGCGCAGCGTCAACATCGGACATTGCCTCGAACTTGACTTTCTCACCCGGCGCCCACGAAGAAGTGTCCGCATAGGTCTCCTCCGCTTTGATGTCATCTGCATCATAGAGAGCAAGTGTCAGGCTGACGTTAGAGAACGATATACCAGAGGTGTTCTCAACTACCGCCGTATACGTATACAGGCCGTAACCGTCATCCGATTTTTCGAAATTTGCTCCCTGAATCAAACTGTTGATGGCATCCTCATAGCGGGTCTTCTCTGCTACGGACTTTCCATTCTTAATTAAGTCGTTGAAATCATCCTTGTATTTCTCCCCGACTTCCAGCCCGTAATTATCAACAAGCTTTTTGAGCTGCGCAGACCGCTTATCGTAGACCTTATTCCACTCTTCGTAATAATCCGAAGACGATTGCGAGTAATCCTCGGTCACTTTAAGCTGGTCATCAAGCAGATTCAGATACGTGATTACGTCCTGTTGCATCTTGGAATCCTTAAACCTAGCGTTCTTGAGTTCCTTGTCGTTCTTGATTTCGGCCTCAATAGCTTCCTGGATATTCTCGGTTGAATGAGGATCATCATCGTTTGCATTAGATTCAATGACGTCGGACCTTCTCTCAAACCCGGCGGCGATAACATTCATCGCCTTATCGTCGACATATTTCGACTTTGCAGCGTTTGCATCATTCTGTGAACAGGCCGAGATGAATCCTAGAGAACAGATAAGTAGGACAAGCAAGCCCATCATAGGCTGCTTTTTAGTAGTATTTCGTTTCACGACTATTTCCCTTCGATTGACGTTAAGACTTATAGCCCCTCGCCAAAAAGCAGACGAATTGGCAACGCGGTGGCACTATTTGGTTCAAGGGCGTGAACTGGATAAACATCGAGGGAAGGAGTGAGCTCTGTACAATAAACTCCCCTCGTCAAAATGTCTAGCTAAAGAGGACGGACGGACGGCGAACGGTCAAAACCGGTCGTGTCCGCCCGCCTCCAACGATCGAATGTCGATGTGCTGACGTTCAGTAGCGTTGCGGCCTCTTGCCTCGTAACCTCACCTCCTTCGAATGATTTGATGACATCGCTATAGCTATCCGGGCGTTCGAGCGCCGGCCTTCCAAATCTCACACCCCGCAGACGCGCCGATGCGATACCCTCCGCCTGGCGCTGCTTGATGTTTTCACGCTCCAGCTGCGCCACGTAGCTCAAGATCTGGAGGACAAGGTCCGCCATGAATGTTCCCGTGATGCCGTCGAGTTGCTCGCGTGTATCGAGCAGAGGCATATCAAGCACCACGATGGCAGCATGCCTATCCACCGTGATGCGTCGCCATTCATCGAGGACTTCACGATAATTACGACCCAAACGATCGATACTTTTGATCACGAGAACGTCGCCCTCGCGCAACCTGCGAAGAAGCCGCTGGTACTGAGGACGCTTAAAGTCCTTACCGCTTGCCTTGTCAGCGTAAATCTGGTCCCGTTGAACGGGAAACCTTCCCAATGCGTCTAACTGGCGGTCCAAGTTCTGATCCGCAGATGAGACACGCGCATACCCAAAGATTCGATTGTCCATAATTGCCCCTATCGGCCGCCTCCTGGCAGCATCGGCTCAAACGAGAGCCCACTCACTATAGGGCGTGCAAATTCCGCGAATGGGCTGAGGCCATTTTGGCCCTCAGGCACAAGCTATTCAAGCGCCGTGCCGACAACGCGCTCGCTTTTAACTGTGATTAACTGTTTTTAACCAGAATTAACTGCTTTTAACTGAAATTAACTGCTTTTAACCAGAATTAACCGAAACAGAAAACCGTGATGCCGACAGTCTTTGCCGGAATGTGACAAAGGGACTGTCCCTTTGTCACTTTCACTTACAAATAGCGACCGGTGATGCTTGCGGGGCAGGCCGCGATGTCGCTCGGCGTGCCGGCGCAGACGATTTGCCCGCCCGCATCGCCACCGCCCGGGCCCATGTCGATCACGTAATCGGCGTTACGGATAAGGTCGAGATCATGTTCGATCACGATAACTGTGGCGCCCTTGGCAACGAGGCCGTCAAACACGTTCAACAGCACCTGAACATCGAGCGGATGCAGGCCGATCGTGGGCTCGTCAAATACGAATACGGCATCATCCTGCACGCGGCCCATCTCGCTCGCGAGCTTAAGGCGCTGTGCCTCACCGCCCGAAAGCGCTGGTGTGGGCTCGCCAAGCGTGAGATAACCCAGGCCCAGGTCGTGCAAGGTCTGCAAACGCGTCTGAACCTTCTTGAGTCCCAGTGTGGCGTCAATGGCCTCGTCCACACTCATGTCCATGAGCTGCGGCAACGTCAGCAAGCTCCCGTCCCTACCCTCGCGATGGATATGCGAGGCGGCCTCGGCGTAGCGCGAACCACGGCATGCTGGGCAGATGATCTCGACGTCGGGCAAAAACTGCACGTCGAGCGATATCGAGCCCGTGCCGTCACACGTAGGGCAGCGCAAGGCGCCGGTGTTGTAGCTAAAGGCGCCCGCCTTGTAGCCGGCTGCCTTGGCCTCGGGCGTACGGGCGAAGGCGCGGCGCAGCTCATCATGGATGTCGGCATAAGTCGCTACCGTCGAGCGCACGTTGGCGCCGATGGGCGTAGCGTCAATCAGGTTTGCGCGGGCAATACCCTCGGCATCGACCCAACGCACGTGCCCCGGCAGGCGCTCGCCAGCTGCCTGCGCCTTGAGTGCCGGGATGAGCGTCTCGAGCACCAGTGTCGTCTTGCCCGAACCCGAAACGCCCGTTACCGCGACAAGGCGGCCGCGCGGGATATCGACTTCGAGCGGTTTGACGGTATGGATGGCCTCGGTTGCCATGCGGATATGGCCCTGATCGAACATGTCGTCGTCAGTCACCTGCGGACGCAAGCGCTTGGGCTCTGCGCGCAAAAACGGAGCGATGCGGCTGCCCCGCGATTGCTCGACCTCGTCTACCGTGCCTGCAGCAATCACATTGCCGCCGCCTGCTCCGGCAACGGGACCCATCTCAACCAGATAGTCGGCTTCCGCCAGTACGCGCGTGTCGTGGTCGACAACAACCACGGTGTTGCCATCATCCACCAGATCGCGCATTACGCCCACCAAGCCGTCGACATTGGCAGGGTGCAAGCCGATCGAAGGCTCGTCCAGCACATAGAGCACGCCCGTCGATCGGTTGCGCACCACGCGGGCGAGCTGGACGCGCTGGCGCTCACCCGTGGAGAGTGTGGCACCGGCGCGGTCGAGTGAAAGGTAATCGAGACCCAGGTCGACCAGGCGACGGGCCGCACTCAAAAACGAATCGCAGATATCCGCTGCCATGGGCTGCATCTCAGTCGGCAAGGATGCAGGCACCCCGCGCACCCACTCAATCGCCTCGCCTAGCGTCATGGCCGCGGCTTGCGCCAGATTGATACCGCGCACCTGGGGCTGGCGCGCAGCCTCGGAGAGACGCGTGCCACCACAGTCGCGGCATGGCCTCTCGCACAAAAAGCGAGCTACACGCTTAAGCCCCTTATCGTCCTTAACCTTGGCGAGCGCATTCTCGACGGTATAGACGGCGTTGTAGTAGGTAAAGTCGAGTGGCGTGGCGCCCTCACCGTTTTTGGGGACGTAGAGAATGTGCTTCTTAACCGCCGGACCATGAAACACGATGTCGCGCTCTTGAGGCGTGAGCTGGTTAAACGGCACGTCGGTGCGCACGCCCATCTCGCCTGCCACCTGCTTCATCAGATCCCACATGAGCGTACCCCAGGGAAGGACTGCGCCTTCGTTGATAGTCTTTGACTCGTCGGGCACCAGGCTCGCCTCGTCCACCTCGCGCATGACACCGGTACCGCCGCAGGTAGAGCACGCGCCGCCGCTGTTAAAGGCAAGGTCCTCGGCACCCGGCGCGTAGAACTCGCGGCCGCATGCGGGGCACGTGAGCGACAGGCCCGCAGCCACGTTAAGGCTCGGCTCCACACGCGCCCCGCAATGCGGGCACACGTGATGGGCGCAGCGGCTAAAGAGCAGACGCAGGCTATTGTTGAGCTCGGTCATGGTGCCAAAGGTGGAACGCACGCTCGGCACGCTGGGGCGCTGATGCAATGCGAGCGCCGCTGGCACGTGCAGCACCTCGTCCACCTGGGCGTGCTCGGCCTGCGTCAGACGACGTCGAGTATAGGTGCTGAGCGCCTCCAAGTAGCGACGCGAGCCCTCGGCATAAAGAACCCCCAGTGCCAGCGAACTCTTGCCCGAACCCGACACGCCGGCAATACCCACGAGCTTTCCCAGCGGAATGTCGATATCGATGTCCTTGAGGTTATGGACACGCGCGCCACGCACCTCGATAGCCTGCGGGCTCATCTTCTGTTCCGTCACCTTTATCACCCTACTCATGCCATAAAACTCGATCGCGAATGTACGCGCCCAGCATGGGCACGGTAAACCGGACGAGGCCGTATCCAGCAGCCTCGATGACGCGCTCGCGAATCAGGCTTGCGCGATATTTACTCGCCCAGCTCTGGGTGCGATCGCAACGCTCAATGATATCCGCCATGCGCGTCGGTTTGCCCTCGTCAGCAGCCATGGCCTCGATAAAGAGGCGCTGTGGACTGCGCAGCCCGTAATACAGAGGCGCATCAACCGCTTCGTAGAACTCAGAGACGGCATCCGCATGGCCATCCTCGACATCGCGCCTTTCGATGACCTGCGAGCCACGCCGGACAGCAGACCGCCACATGTAATATCCCACCAGCTGAACCATATAGGGATGCCCCATACTCTTGTGTGCCGCAAGGTCCGCCGTCTCCGCGTCAACGTAAAGACCAGCGTCTTTGACCGTCTGGATATACGAATCGCGCACCTTGGGCAAAGATATCGCCCCCAACGTACGCTGCTGGGCACGCCGCAAAAACGTCACGCTCGGCTCTTCAAGCAAGTCATCAACCATACTGGGCAAGCCGGCAAAAACCAGCGCAAGACCGCGCTGGTCGCTATCGGGCAATCCCGTGGCATCCTGGTCTCCGAGCACCCACTGATAGAGAACGGCAAGAGCCGCCAGTTCCTCGATAGACGCCGATTGCGCCTCGTCGATCGCAAACAGTATGCCCTTGCCTGGACCGAGTTTCTTGAGGCGCTCGTTGACCAGCCCTCGCAACGTCTCGCCCTTTGCTCGCGCCGCCTCGACCGACATCCGGCCAAACGACGGACCGAACTCCATTGACGTCACAACGGGTTTATTCGAGCGAAGCGCGTCGGCCAAGCGGTCGCATAAGCCAAGCGAAGCGGAATCGGAGACAACCGCCCATCCGCGCTCGCTAGCTAAACGCTGCAGCTCCCGCAAGAGAACCGTTTTGCCACAGCCGCGGTTTCCCGTAATGAGCATGAGCCTGCCCGGCGCTCCAGCGCCGTTGTCGAGTCCTTCCTCAAAATCTTCGATGACCGACTCGCGGCCGATGAGTATCGGGGGCCGTTTGCCGGCAGTGGGCTTAAAGGGATTTGGATTCATGTCGGACTCCTCGGATTGGCAAACCCTGGCAATAGTTATACCAACTTGTACCGAGTTATACCAACTTAATCTGACAAAGGGACTGACAATTTGTCACGCTGGCACCAAAACCAATTTGTCAAGGACTAGAGGACCAGAAAACCTACCATTTCTACCCCGTCCCCCAATGGCACATGTGGCCGGAAAAGGCGGCGTCTGCTGCTCGCCAGGAGCGGAAGGTGGCGGGATCGACCTTTACGTGAGCTGCGGCAGGCACGTCGTACCATTTGACCGTGTAGCCGGCGCCGTGAGAGCAAAAAACCGAGTCGGGCGTGTTGGGCAGATCGGCCTCGGGCTCATAGGCGGCCGTCTCGATTACGCGCTCGGCATCATGGCAAGCCGAATAGCCGGCGAACTCCAGGTACAGATGCCCGCGACCGCTCGTGTAGGCAGCCACCTCCAGCGCGTAATCCTGCACCTCGGAAGCCGGCACGCGACCCACAAGCTTCGCCCGGCCTCTCGCCATCGTCGGCGGCTCGTACTCGGCACCCATGCGCGTGGCGTCCGAGAGCGCCCGGCCCACGCACTCCCCCGGCACCTCGAGCTCAAAGTGGTACCACGGCTCCAGCAACACGGCCGCGCCGGCCTCACGCGCCTGCATCAAACCCTGACGAATCGCGCGGTACGTGGCCTGGCGAAAGTCGCCGCCCTCGGTGTGCTTGGCATGAGCGCGGCCACCCGTGAGCGTAATGCGAATATCGGTGATGGGCGAGCCGGTCAGCACGCCCAAGTGATCGCGCTCCATGGCGTTGGTGAGTGCCAAACGCTGCCAGTTAAGATCGAGCTCATCGGTCGAGGTCACGGTGCCAAACTGCACGCCCGAACCCGCTGGCAACGGCTCCAGGCTCAGATGCACCTCGGCATAGTGGCGCAGTGGCTCAAAGTGACCCACGCCCTCGACCGACTGCGAAATAGTCTCCTTATAGAGGATGCCGCCAGACTCAAACGAAACCGAAAGGCCAAAGCGATCGGCCAACACCCGCTGCACGACCTCGAGCTGCACCGCACCCATCAACTGCAGATGAATCTGCTCAAGATGCGTGTTCCAGCTTACGCCGAGCATGGGGTCCTCATCGGCAAGCTCGGTCAGCGCTTGGAACACCGTATGGACATCGTGCTCGCCCGGCAGTACCGTATAGGTGAGGACCGGCGCAATGACGGGCGCATCGCCCGCGGGCTCCGCGCCCAGGGCGTCCCCCGGGCGAACGTGCGCAAGACCCGTCACGGCACAAATACCGCCAGCAGCAACTTCTTGGGCAAGCTCATACTTATCGCCGTTATAGATGCGTACCTGATCGACCTTCTGCTCCCATGTCTCGGCACCGGAACGTCCGCCAATCACCCTGTCTCTTATACACATCTCCGAGCCCACGAGACCGATCAG
>CABSNX010000071.1 GCA_902479205.1 uncultured Collinsella sp.
CGGAGATGTGTATAAGAGACAGCTCGATCTGCTTGATCATGGCCTCCTGGCCCTGCAGCAGGTATGTCTCGCCGCTGCCGCAATGGGGGCAGGTCTTGCCGTGCTCGACCGTCGCGTAGTCGCAGCCGCACGCCTCGCAATGTGTCACGGCCTCGACGGGCTCCACAATAAGCTCCGCATCCTCGGTGATGGACTTTTTATCTGCCGCCCAGCGCCAAGCGTCGAGCAGCAAGTCGGGAACGACGCCCGAGACCTCGCCCAGCAGCAGCGTGACGCTCGAAACGCGACTCACGCCATTGGCGCGCGCCACGTTCTCAACATCGCGAATGATGTGATAAACGATTCCCAATTCGTGCACTTTTTCTTCCGCCGTTCTAACGAACGGCGGTCGATTTGACGCTACGCGAGCCCCAGACGGGCGATCTGCCTTTCAATCGTCGGGCATGGGCAAAAGCCCTATGCCCTCCTCTTTCAAGGCACCTCGCCACGCCTGGGACTCGCTCGCTGTCCAACCGCCCCCTGCGCCGTTCGCTTTCTTGTTAGGTTCTTTTACTTCTTCCCGAATTTGATTTTGATTGCACGCTTCAAAGCATACTTGCCGAGACTTGGGAGCTTTTGCTCGTATTTGACCATCGTGGAGCACTCGGGGCGATCTCGATCCAGGTGGATGGCGTCAAACGCGCACTTGGTGGTGCACAGGCCGCAGCCGATGCACTTGTTGGGGTCGACGATCGAAGCACCGCAACCCAGGCAACGGGCGGTCTCGGCGCGCACCTGCTCTTCGGTAAAGGTCTCGACGTACTCGCTAAACGGCGCGGCCTTCTCGCGCTCGCGGTCCACGTGGGCAGCCTCGCGGCTCGCGTTGTCGTAGCTCTCGATCACGACATCGTCGCGGTCGAGCGCGGTGTAGCGGCGCTGGTTGCGGCCGATGGTGAGCGTGGAGCCCGGCTGCACAAAGCGATGGATGGACACGGCGGCCTCGTGGCCGGCGGCGATGGCATCGATGGCGAAGCTGGGGCCAGTATAGACATCGCCGCCCACAAAGATGTCGGGCTCAGCGGTCTGATAGGTCTGGGGGTCGGCAAGGGCACCCTGGCCGCGGCCAAGCTCCACCTTGGAGCCAGCCAGCAGGTCGCCCCACACAATGGACTGGCCAATCGACATGACGACACGGTCGGCATCGACACGGCGCAGATCGTTCTCGTCGTACTCGGGCGCAAACCGGCCCTCGTCGTCAAAGACACGCGTGCAGCGCTTGAAGGTGATACCGCACACACGGCCGGACTCGTCCAGGTGAACCTCCTTGGGACCCCAGCCGCAGCTGATGTGAGCGCCGTCCTCAACGGCCTCGCGACGCTCTTCCTCGCTGGCGGGCATCTGGGCCTCGCTCTCCAGGCAGAACATCTCAACATGCTCGGAGCCCAGACGGCAGGCGTTGCGGGCCACGTCGATAGCCACGTTGCCGCCGCCCACTACGATGGTGCGGCCGGGTAGCGCGTCGATCTTGCCGCTGTTGACCTCGCGCAAAAAGTCGACGGCCACGGTCACGTCCTCGGCATCCTCGCCCGGAATACCGGCGAGGCGGCCGCCCTGGCAGCCAATAGCCACGTAGAAGGCCTTAAAGCCCTGCGCGCGCAGCTCGTCGAGCGTCACATCGCGACCGACCTCCACGCCATAGCGGAACTCGGCACCCATCAGGCGAATGATCTCGACCTCGGCCTCGATAACGTCCTTCTCCAGCTTAAAGCTGGGAATACCGTAGGTGAGCATGCCGCCCGGGCGCTCGTTCTTCTCGAACACGACGGGCTTATAGCCCTTCTCGGCCAGGTAGAAAGCGCAGGACAGACCGGCCGGTCCGGCACCGATAATGGCGATCTTCTGGTCGAAGCCGCCGGCACGCGTCGGGGTCACCACAGGTGAGACATAGCGGGTCGCGGCGTCCAGATCGCGCTGGGCGATAAACTTCTTGACCTCGTCGATGGCCACGGCGGCGTCCACACGGCCGCGGGTGCAGGCGTCCTCGCAGCGGCGGTTGCACACACGGCCGCAGATAGCGGGCAGCGGGTTCTCGCGCTTGATGAGCGCCAGCGCCTCGTCATAGCGACCCTGCGCCGCGAGCTTCAGATAGCCCTGAACGGCAACGTGAGCGGGGCAAGCCGTCTTGCAAGGCGCGGTGCCGGACTCGTGCGTCTCGATACGGTTATCGTTGCGGTAGTTGGGCGACCACTTGGTGTGGTCCCACTTGGTGGCATCGGGCAGCTCCTGGCGCGGATACTCGGGCACCTGTCCGCCCGCCTTTTTGCTGCAGAGCTTCTGGCCGAGCTTGGCGGCACCGGACGGGCACACCTCAACGCAGCGACCGCAGGCCACGCACTTGTCCTTCTCGACCTTGGCGACATAGGCCGAGCGCGACAGGTTGGGCGTGTTGAACAGCTGCGAGGTGCGCAGGGCGTAGCACACGTTGACGTTGCAGTTGCAGATGGCGAAAATCTTGTTCTCGCCGTCGATGTTGGTGATCTGGTGCACAAAGCCGTTGTCCTCGGCCTGGCGCAGGATGTCGTAGACCTCGTCGCGGGTCACGTAATGGCCACGATCGGTCTCGACCACGTAGTCGGCCATATCGCCCACGGCGATGCACCAATCGGCCGGGTCGTCGGCGCAGCCCTCACCCATCACGCGACGGCTCGCGCGGCAGCTGCAGGTGCTAGCGGCATATTTACCCTCGTATTTGTCGAGCCAGTGCTCGATATGCTCAATCGGCACCGAGGTGCTCGCGGCGTCAATGGCCTTCTCGACCGGAATGACGTGCATGCCGATACCGGCGCCTCCGGGCGGCACCATCGGCGTAGCCTTGGACAGCGGGCCTTTGGATGCCTACTCAAAGAACTTGGCATAGACCGGATGCTCCTCGAGCTGGCCCACGCGCATGTTGAGGAACTCGGCAGAACCCGGCACCAGCATGGGCAGAACCCACTGCTTGGCGCGCTCGGGGTTTTCCCAGTTGTACTCGAGCAGGCCCGTGTAGCTCATATCGTCGAGCATCTTCTCGATATCGGCCTCGGGCATGCCGGTGAGCTTGACCATCTCGGGCAGCGTATAGGGACGGCGCATCTTCATCTTGCAGAGCACTTCGGCCTGCTCGTCGGTCGCGGCCTCGGCAAACGACCAGTACTCGTAGCCCAGCAGCTCGTCGCGATGCAGCAGGCGGTTGGTGCAGTGCTCGCACAGTTTGACGATGGCCTCGCGCGGATGCTCCGGTATCGGCGGCACGAACTCCGCGCCGATATCGGGCTCGGTATAGCTAATCCCCGGTCCGTTGAGAATCATGGTTGTCCCTTCTCTTGCCACAGCCCGGCGAGACCGCGGCACCCCTCATTTTTGCAGGCCGGGCATGCCCCCATGCCGTTCACCCGCCATTAGTTGACATTGTGTCAAAAATAGTATTGACGAACCGTCAACAATATTCAAGACTGTTAGGCGAACGGTCAGGCAAAAGAGGATGAAAGGCGGCAAAACATGGGCAACAACACAGCAGATACCTCTGTAGTCGATGCCATCCCCGCATCCGATAGCGCGGCAAAGCGCTTGACGGGCGACGAACGCCGTCGCGAGATCCTCGATGCCGTGCGCACCGTGAGCTCTGAGCTGGGCGTGTCGCATCTATCCGTCTCGGCCGTGACCAAGCGAGCCGGCTGCACGCGCTCGCTGTTCTACCACTACTTTGCCGACATGGACGCCGCCGTCACCGCTGTTATGGACGAGGCGATCGACGGCTTTATCTCCGAGCTCGAGCAGTGGAATGCCAACCGCACCGTCGGCGATATCGAGGGCGCGCTCGACACTGTCGCGCCGCTCTTTAAGCGTCTGGTCGCCAGCGGCCACGAACTGCCGCACACTCTGACCTCCAACAGCGGCGCACTCTACGGCGGCTTTCTGCACAACGTGGTTCAGCGCGTGGCGCAGTATATCTGCGACACCACCGTGGTGGACTTTGTCGCCCATCACGAGCTACGCATCGACCATGTCTACGAGACGTTCTACACCCTCATCATGGGTCTTTTGATGTATATCCGCACGCACCCCGATGTGCCCGACGAGACGGTCAAGGAAATCATCGCCTCGACACTCCACATCGAGGGCTATACCGCCAAGTATCCGGAGCGCATGCCCCAGAACTGACGACATTTGGCCAAACTGCCCGCGATCAGAAGAGGGGCCGCGGGCGTGTGAAAGGAGAGCAGCATGCTGTTCGATGTTTGGGGTAGCGATACCCTTATCCACTGGGCCGGCTGGGCCATGGTCTTTATTGGCCTGATCGTGCTCAACGAGGTCGGCCGCCGCACCAAGCTGGGCGCGGCAATCATCTTTGGCGTGGCTCCGCTGGCCATGACCATCTACTGCGTCGCCATCGCCATCGGCGTTTCGCAGGGTGCCGAGTGGGCACTCACCAACCCCACCCATGTGTACCAGAACAGCTGGTTCCACTACGCCAAGGTATACGCGGCGCTGGCCGGTTGCTGGGGCTTCATCGCCATTAAGTACCAGTGGGGAAAGATCGGCAAGGCGCATTGGTTCCGCGCGTGGCCGTTTGTGATCGTCGCCATCAACATCTTGATCGCCGTCGTGTCCGACTTCGAGAGCGCCTATCACTTCTTTGTCCTGGGCCAGTCCACTTGGGTCACCTCCGAAGGTGCTACGCAGCTGGCCGGCTGGAACAACGTGTTCAACGGCATCGCCGGTCTCATCAACATCTTCTGCATGACCGGTTGGTGGAGCGTCTACGCCTCCGAGGACAAGACCGATATGCTGTGGCCCGACATGACCTGGGTCTACATCATCGCCTACGATATCTGGAACTTCTGCTACACCTACAACTGCCTGCCCACCCACTCCTGGTTCTGCGGCTTTGCGCTGCTGCTGGCGCCCACCGTCGCCGCCTTTATCTGGAACAAGGGCGGCTGGATCCAGAACCGCGCCTTTACGCTGGCCATTTGGTGCATGTTTGCCCAGGTGTTCCCGTACTTCCAGGAGGAGTCCATCTTTGTGACCCACTCCACGCTCGACCCCAGCGCCGCTACCGCGGTCTCGATCGCCGCGCTGATCGCCAACGTCGCCGCAATCATCTACATCGCCTACCGTGCCAAGAAGCTCGGCCGCAACCCCTACAAGCAGGACGTCTTTGAGGGCACCAGCGATTGGGAGAAGGCCACTGCCCGCCGCGCCAAGGTTGATTACGCGCACGCCGAGTAACGCGCTGGTCGCTGTTGGCACTTGGGCATAGGCCCGCCCTCCAGGCTTTTCAATCCAATGTCTCGCAGAGCCCCCGGAAAGCGTTTCGCTCGCTTTCCGGGGGCTTTTTTCATCCCGCTTGCATTCAAAAACACGCGCATATATAAAATCGGATTTCAAATCCTGCGGCGGCCCTATAGGGTCCCGTTTTTGGGTACAGTGTTGTCCCGATATTGAGCTTGGGGGATATATGAAAGATGAGACGATGGGCCAAGAGGATGCGGCCCAAGATGCAGAAGCGTGCGCCGAGGCCCTGGAGAGCCTAGACCAGATCGCGCTGGCCGAGATTGCGTTTGACGATCCGAGCGTTGATGTGCAGGATGAGCCGGAAATCGAGGCGCAGCCCGATGGTCAGGATGCAAAAGACGATGGCGCCGCGCCCACCGAAGACGAGGCGGGGGACGAGGGATCCGAATGCGAGGCCGACGACCAGCCCGAATCCGACACGAGCGAGGAAACCATCTTGCTCGACAGCTTGCCGGCCGAAGATTCGCTGACCCGCGAGCTCCCTGGCTTAGGCTCTACGCCTGCCGTGGACGAAACCATCGCCATGGGCGATATTCCCCTACCGTCCGTTCCCTCGGCACATGAGGCAGAGGCCCGTCACCGCAAGATGTCGCCCAAGCGACGCAACCTGATGGTGGCAGGCGTTGTTGCCGTCGCGCTTGTCGCCGGCGGCGCGGGCTATGCGGCTTGGAACGGATACCAGCAAGAGCAGGCCGCCGTGGTTGCCGCAAACGCCCATACCATGATGTCGGTGCAAATTGGCGTACACGCCGCGGGGCTCGACTGCTCCACCGGCTCAAAGATCCCCGTACAGGTAAGTGGCCAGGACTCCGACGGCTCTTCTGTGAGCGAAACGCTCTACGTTGACGAGCACGGCCGCGGCATCAAACTGCTGCCCGGCGATTACACGCTCTCCATCGCTGGGTCTCCCATCGCAGCCGACGGTACCATTTACACCGTGCCGACCACCAAGGCGCAGGTCACCATTAAAAGCGATGGGCAGGATTTGAGTGCCCAGGCCACCTTTAAGCTCAAGGTGCCTTCGGCCGACACGGTGACTGACGACCAGATCGATGCCGCCGCCAAGTATGCCGAGGAAGGCGGGGTGAACTCCGCCGCGGTCGCAAAGGTGCTCCAGCAGGCGGCAACCGCGCGCCGTGACGCCGCCGTCAACGCCGTGAGCTCCCGCGAGGCACAGGCGGCCCGCGACGCCGATGCTCGACATAAGGCAACGGACCTGTATCAGCTCGATATTCCGGTTGAGTGGTACGGCAAAGTCGCGACTTGGCAAAACGGCAGCACGCTGTGCATCTATCTGGGCGATGACGCCAATACGCCAATCGTGACGCTTGTCGCAGTGCGCGACGGCGAGACTTTTACGCCCGACGACGGCGATACGGTTTTGGGCACGGTCAGCCTAGGCAACGGCTACACCGTCTACGCCAGCGGCCCTGTTTATCCGTACGTGATTCCGCAAACCATCAACGGGCGCACGCAAGACCCCGTGTCGACCTACCCCATGGACACGGCCATTGAGCTTGTCGAGCTTACGACCGGCAACCGCTACACCTATAGCCAGATCAAGAACGTGCTGGTCGGCAAAGACGGCAAGGCTGACGCCGCGACCAAACTCGAGACCGACTACCTCGCCCAGATTCTCCTGCCGAGCATCAAAGCCCAGGACTAGTCGGCCCGAAGACAGCCGCCCAACACCCCATCCCTAACGCAGTTGCGGTGAAATAGGGACTGTTTTTGCTGGTCAAACCGCAAAACAATCCCTATTTCACCGCAACTTATTGGTGGCCTTTTGGGTGGCACTCAGCGCCACGGATCGGCTTCGAACATTGGCTCGCGCTCGGGGCGGCGATCGCTGTAGGGATCGTAGCCGTCATCGTCCTCGTTCTCGGCACGGATGTAGGGGTCGCGCGGCTTGGGTGCCGGCTTGGGCGCAGGCTTGGGTGCGGCGGGTGCGGCATCGGTCGCCAGTGCGTTCGTCTTGTTCTCGTCTTTCATCTGCATAGCTCCTTGCCATGTGCTCACGTTCAACACCATCGATTGTCGCACGAAAAAGGGCGGCGGACCCAATTGGATCCGCCGCCCTTGGCGTTCGGCTCTAAAGGCAGATTTTAAGGCATGCCCAAAATCTACTCGGCGTCGGGGACCTCGTAGGTGGCCGCCGGCGTATTGTCGCACACGACGGTAAAGCCGCCGTCCTTGTCGACATCGACCGTCACCTGATCGCCCTCGCGCACCGTGCCGTCGATGATAGCGGCGGCGATGGCATCCACGACCTCGCGCTGGACCAGACGCTTGAGCGGACGGGCGCCAAAGACCGGGTCCAGGCCGCCCACGGCGAGCATCTGCTTGGCCGCCGGGGTGATGGCAAGCGTCATGCGCTCCTTGGCCAGACGCGCGCGGACGTCGGCGAGCTGGATGTCGACGATCTTCTCGATCTGCGCCATGCCGAGCGGATGGAACACCACGATATCGTCGATACGGTTGAGGAACTCGGGGCGGAAGGTCTGAGCCATGGCCGCGTTGACCTGATGGCGCATCTCCTCCTCGTCCTTGCCGGAAAGCTCGGCGATGGCCTTGGAACCCACGTTAGACGTCATGATGATGATCGTGTTCTTGAAGGACACCTGGCGCCCCTGACCGTCAGTCAGACGGCCGTCGTCAAGCACCTGCAGCAGCACGTTGAAAACATCCGGATGGGCCTTCTCCATCTCGTCGAGCAAGATCACGGAGTACGGACGACGGCGCACGGCCTCGGTGAGCTGGCCGCCCTCGTCGTAGCCCACGTATCCCGGAGGCGCACCGATCAGACGCTGGACGCTGAACTTCTCCATGTACTCAGACATGTCGATACGCACGAGCGCACGCTCGTCATCGAACAGGCACTCGGCCAGCGCCTTGGCGAGCTCGGTCTTGCCCACGCCGGTGGGGCCCAGGAAGAAGAAGCTGCCGATGGGCTTGTCCGGATCGGAGAGACCCGCACGGCTGCGACGCACGGCCGCGGCGACAGCGGAGACCGCCTCGTCCTGGCCGATGACGCGCTTATGCAGCTCGCCCTCCAGGCCCTTCAGCTTGTCGAGCTCGCCCTGCATCATCTTGGAGACGGGCACACCGGTCCAAGCGCTCACGACCTCGGCGATCTCATCGGAGGTCACCTGCTCGTTCAGGCCCTCGCCGTCCTGCTGCTTTTGCGCCTCGAGCGCGGCCTCGGAATCCTGAATCTGCTGCTGCAGGCCAGGAATCACGGAGTAGCGCAGCTCGGACGCACGGCCCAGGTTGCCGTTGCGCGTCGCGCGCTCCTCTTCGCTCTTGGCCTCGTCGAGCTGACCCTTGAGCTCCTGCACGTGGTCGATGGCGTTCTTCTGGTTGAGCCAGCCGGCCTTTTGCACGTTGAGCTTTTCTTGGACCTCGGCAATCTCTTGGCGTAGGGCCTCCAGACGCTCCTTGGAGGCATCGTCGGTCTCCTTCATGAGCGCCTGCTCCTCGATCTGCAGCTGGGTGAGCTGACGCGTGGTTGCGTCGATCTCGACCGGCATGCTGTCGAGCTCCATGCGCAGGCGGCTTGCGGCTTCATCGACCAGGTCGATGGCCTTGTCGGGCAGGAAGCGGTCGGCAATGTAGCGATCGGAGAGGTCGGCGGCGGCCACGAGCGCGCTATCGGTAATGTGCACGCCGTGGAAGATCTCGTACTTCTCCTTGAGGCCACGCAGGATCGAGATGGTGTCCTCGACGGTAGGCTCGCTCACCATAACGGTCTGGAAACGACGGGCGAGCGCCGCGTCCTTCTCGATGTACTTGCGGTATTCGTCGAGCGTAGTCGCGCCAATCGCGTGCAAGTCGCCACGAGCAAGCGCCGGCTTGAGGATGTTGCCGGCGTCCATGGAGCCCTCGGTGGCACCCGCGCCCACGATGGTGTGGAGCTCATCGATGAACAGGATGACCTTGCCCTCGGATTTTTGCACTTCTTTGAGTACGGCCTTCAAGCGGTCCTCGAACTCGCCGCGGTACTTAGCGCCGGCGACC
>CABSNX010000072.1 GCA_902479205.1 uncultured Collinsella sp.
GCTCGTCCTCGGTATAGGGGCGCCACTCGCCACGCTCGTAACAGCCCACCAGACGCGAGCCCTCGATGAGCGCGCACGGGTAGACCTTGACCTCGTCGGGCATAAAGGCGCCCTCGGTCATAAAGCGCTCGTAGTCGCGCTTGTCCCCATCAGGCGTGGCGCCCAGCAAGTTGAGCATAAAGTGCGCGTGGATCTTAAAGCCAAACAGGCGCGCGAGCGAAAACGCCCGCTCGATCTGCGCCACCGAAATGCGGCGCTCGTTGATATCGAGTAGATGCTGGTCAAGACTCTGAATACCCATCTGAATCTTGGTGCAGCCCAAGCGGCGGATAAGTGTGAGGGCCTGCGGCGTTACGGCATCGGGGCGTGTCTCGATAACGAGCCCCACCACGCGATGCTTCGCCGTCTCGTTGATGCGCTGCTGGCGCTCGAGCTCCTCCATCGTTGCCGTCTGCCACTCGGTGACCTCGCCCCACGGCGTACCGGGGCCGTACAGACGACGCACCGCGCGGTTATAGCCGCCCACGGCAGCATCCACACGCTCCTGCTCGTCGGCAACGCCGGCAGCAAGCTCAGCCTCGTCGGTCGCAATGCCGGCAGCCCGATAGCGCTCGCGGCGCCCTGCTACCACCGGCGGCAGGGCATCGGCGGGCGCGTCATCGAGCAGGCGCCCCGCCTCGGCACGACTGATGCCCGGACGCGCCAACATGGGGTTAGCTGCCACGCCAGCAACGGCGTCATCGTTCAGCGCACGGAAAAGCTCCGACATAAACCACGTTTGATACCCTTGCGGATAGTCGCTCCAGGTGCCACCGAGCACGATGAGCTCGATCTTATCGGTCGCATGACCCATCTGCGAAAGCGCGGTCAGGCGAGCGCTCACCTGCAGATACGGGTCGAAGCAGTTTTGCTCCGCACGGGCGCATGCCGGCTCGGCGTGCAGATAGCTTTTAGGCATGCGCAGGTCGTTGGGGCAAAACAGGCAATCGCCCGAGCACGGCCAGGGCTTGGTGATGACGGTAATGGTCGCCACGCCCGAAGCCGTGCGACGAGGCTTCATGCGTAGCACCTGCAGCAGTTGACGCTCCAGCTCCGCATCGACATTCCATCCAGCCCAACGAGCCGGCTCCTCACGTTTAACCCGCTGGTAGAACGGCAGCAGACGGCGCTTGGCCAAATCGCGTTTGTCGGCACCCTCGCGGCGCGCCTCGGCATGTATCAGTTTGACGAGCGCCTTGTCGTCTACGGTCTCGCCGCAACGCAGGGCCTCGAGTATGTTCAAGATAATCTGTTCCATGCCCCCATTGTAAAGGCAAAGGCGCCGAAGCCCGTCACGGCTCCGACGCCTCCATCAAACAGCGCGTCTATGGTTTATAAGTCTTCGATAACCACCCGTCACTCTGGATTAAACGACATGTCGCCCGAACCGACCTCAAAACGATACGTGGCAGACTTATCGCCGTTGTCGAATTCAAGATTCAATATGGTCTCGCCATCGTAGCCAAGCGGAAGGAAATCGCTCTCGAAGTCGCCGCTGCCCACGGTGAGGCTCGCCTTAAAGCCCGTAGAGCTCGGAACCGTCATCTCCACGTCGCCCGAGCCCACGCTCACGTCCATCGACTTCGCGGGGGCCTGGTAGAGCTCGAACGTCACATCGCCCGAACCGACCTCGGCATTCAGGGTATCGGTCACGGTGCCCGTAAACTCAACGTCTCCCGAGTCCAGCGTTACATCCAGATCATGGCACGCAATGCCCGCGACCGTCAGGTCACCCGACCCCACATTCGCCGTAATGCCCACCAGGTTATCCGCAACATCTCGCGGCAGCTCAATGGTAATTGTGCGGTCAATCGCGCGCTTATCATCGTAGTCGAACTGACTGATCTTGAGCGTAGAGCCCTTGACCTCAGCAAGGTTCCGGGTAGCCGCATCAGAAGCAGACGTTCCCTTCGCAACGCGGCCGCTTTCGATAACACGCACCGGGCCGCCAGAGACACATTTAACATCGACCGTCCCCGACGTCACGTCCAAGTCGAGCGATTGGAACGCGTCGGCATCAAACGTTTCGCTCGAAAGCTGCTGAGGCCGAGCGGAATAGTTACCGCTATCCAAGAGATCATCGTCGTCAAACATATCGTCAAAATCAGACAAATTGCCAGATAGAATACCGGTCGTACGCACCATATCGGAATGAGCCAATAGCCGCGAAATGCCAAAGACAAGCCCAACAATGAGCACAAACGCTCCGATGCCAACACCCAGGCGTACCTTGGATTCATGCGAAAGCTTCATCATTCGTCACCCTCTTTGGCACATGGCTCAGCGGTGGTCGTGGTAGCCACGTCAGCATCAGGTTCCGCAGAAGCATCCTTCCCCTGGGCCTTGATCGCCACCGACGCCGGACCAACCTGAATATCCCCGCGCGCCCAATCACCATCGAGCGCACGCGCCACCCAGTGATAGATGGGGATCGTAAAGAAGATCAGCGCGGCAAAGGGGCCGGCACCAAACAGGAACATCAGCAAAAAGAACAGCAGCCAGCACACGGCCCAATACGGGAACGACTGGAACGGGCCCTTCACCGGAGTCGAGCCAACCGCGGTGCCACTCGTCGCCTGCGCCGTAGCGGCATTGGCGGCCTGCGCACTCCAGCTTGCCGCCTGCGCCGCCTTGGCCGCGGCATCACTTGCCTGCGTAGCTGCCTCCGTGGCGCGTGCCGCCGCCTCATGGGTGCGGGCGCGCTCCGCCGCCTCGGCCTCGCGCTGACGGGCGCGGTCCTTGTTCTCAAACTCGATATCGTCCTCGATCTCATCGCTCGGATTGAGCAGCTCGTCCAGGCTCACGCCATAGAGTTTGGCGAGCGAGATCAGATTCTCGGTATCGGGCGAGCTCTCCGCGCGCTCCCATTTGCTGACCGCCTGGCGCGACAGTCCCAGCTTTCGTGCCAGCCCTTCTTGGCTAAAACCCTTGCTGCGGCGAAGGTCGGCGAGCCGCTGCGCAGTTTCTACATTCATGGTTCCTCCTATGTGATGCCAGCCGTGCCGCCGGACCGTTTTTGTTCTTAAGGCGCCTTGCACAGTTAAAAATCTATCCGCCACCGCCAAAAGCATGCCACCTATTCTAGTGAGATTTTTGACAACCGGCGGTTGCGGACACACATGAGCTGCGGAAATGTGTCCAAACAAAGCAATGGCACCTAGCCCGGTTGTCCCCGTTGCGGCGTTAACGGTAGTATGGTCGTACTGTTTATTCCGCACCGCCAACGGAGGGAGTCCCGCGCCGTGAACCGCGATTTCGCCTCATCGCTCATCCAGCTCAACAACACGTTCTATCGCGAGCACTCCGCCTCCTTTTCCGATACGCGTCAGGCCCCATGGCCCGGCTGGGTGCGCACCATGGACATCGCGCTCGAACAGCTCGACGTCGCCACGATCGAGCATCCCGTCCGCGTCTTCGATCTCGCCTGCGGCAATATGCGATTCGAGAACTTTGCCGCCGGCGGCGCACTTGCCGCCAAGGGCGTCGACGGCGCAAACCCCTCGGCGGATGCCAGCTGCCCGTTTGAGTTCTATGGTGTCGACTCGTGCCAAGACCTAGCCATCGATGCACGTGGTCACGCCCTGCGCATTCCCAACCTGCACTTCCAGGAACTCGATGTGCTCGACGCTCTCATGAAGCTCAACCCCGCCGAGACGCCCGACGTGCTTTTCGACGCCCCACTCGCCGACATCTCGGTCTGCTTTGGCTTTATGCACCACGTACCGTCATGCGAGTACCGCGTACGCGTGCTCGACGCCCTGGTGCGGCAGACGCGCCCAGGCGGCATCATCGCCATCAGCTTTTGGGAGTTCATGAACGACGAGCGCATGGCGCGCAAGGCCGTTCGAGCCGAGGCCCGCGCCGAGCTCACCCCGCCGTTTGAGGGTTACGATTCAGCGCAGTTTGAAGCCGGCGACCACCTCATCGGCTGGCAAAACGACCGCCACGCCTACCGTTATTGCCATCACTTTGACGATCAGCAGATCACCGACCTGGTGCGCGGCGTCCGCACGTTCTACAAGAGCGGCGAGGTCCCCGTGCGCGAGCTTGAGCGCTTCCATGCCGACGGTCGCAGCGGCGAGCTCAACCGCTATGTGATTCTCAAGCGCCTGTAGGCACCGACGACTCGCCGTCGAGCCGCACCGCGTCTTTCGGGCAAACTATGCCCACCCCTTTTTCAACCCATTGACGGAACGCGCGGCCATGCGTTCCATACTTATGACCAAGGAGCCTCATGGGAGCCGTCCACGTTCGCACGCCTAAGAACTTTGTGCTCGAGGAGCGCCTGGAGCGCTACGCCGATGCGATTGAGACGAACCCCGAAATCTATGCCGGAGATTGGCGCGAGGCTTGCGCGCCAGTTGGCAGCAAGCCCTTCGAACACCTTCATCTGGATCTGGGCTGCGGCAAAGGCACCTATCTGGTTGAGCGCGCTCGCCGTGAGCCCGACACGCTCTTTATCGGCATGGACCAGGAGCCCATCTGCATCGCCTATGCCGCACAGAAAATCTGCGAGCAGGAACTGACCAACGCACTCGTTCTGCCCCGAGGCGCCGCATCGCTGCCGCAGCTATTTGCCGCAGGCGAGCTCGATGCCATCACCATTAACTTTCCCACGCCGCAGCCCAAGGCCAAGTACGCCAAAAAACGACTCGTCCATGTCGACCATCTGATGATCTACCGCCCGCTCTTTGCAGCCGGCGCCACCGTCACGCTGCGCACCGACAGCAAGCCATTGCGCGACTACGCCCTGGGGCAGTTTGCCGCGGCAGGCTACGACACACTTTGGGTAAGCGACAACGTCCGCCGCGACCATCCCGAGCACCCCGAGACCGAATATGAATGCCGTACGCGCGAGATGGGTGCCGTCGTCTATGGCATTTGTGCCACACCCGGCGAGAAGCCTACCGAAGAGACACTCGCAGCAGGCCGAGAGCAGGAGCAAAGCCTTGCGTGCTACCTGCCCGATAACCTCGACGAGCTCACCTATGTACCCCTGGGCATGGAAGAGGCCGTCGAGAACTTTAGAAACCGCGCCCGCAAGGGCAAAAAACGCCTGCCGCAAGAGTCCTAGGGGCTTCTTATGGTCGCGGCGTCGGCAAACAAGCGCGAATAGGCGCCAACGAACGACCCTCAAACCTAAGTGAGTAGACTTTTTTGCAATAGACAAGCACAGCCCGCATAGCGCAAACTAAAACCGCAGGTAGAGCCCTTGCGCAAAAGCCATGTGCTCGCGATATCGCAAAAAGCCTACTCACTTAGCTGGCGACTGCACCAAACGGCTGGGCAGAACGCCCATTTCCTGCATTTTCTCGCGCGCTGGCACCCCGCGTCGCCGCTACGCCATAATGGATAGCGGACAAACGCGAGAGAAAGCAACCAAATGGCACAGACCGCGACAGACACTTCCGCCAGCACCGTCTCCGGCGCCGGCGCCGCCAGCTCATTCTCGGGCGGCACGGGAACCGAAGCCGAGTTCGGCTCGCTCGGCGTGCTCTCCCCCACCTGGTGGGAGTCCGAGGACGGCAGTAAGCCCGAACCATGGCTCACACCTGATCAGGCATTCGAGCGCTTCTTTGAATGGACGAGCGATCGCGGCATTGAGCTGTGGGATCACCAAGAAGAGGCCCTCATGGACCTGGCCGCCGGCGATCACGTCATTTTGGGCACACCGACCGGATCGGGCAAATCGCTCGTCGCGCTGGGCATGCTCTTTATGGGCATGGCACAGGGCAAACGCTGTTATTACACGGCCCCCATCAAGGCCCTGGTCAGCGAAAAGTTTTTCGACCTGGTACAGGTACTCGGCCGCGATAACGTCGGTATGATCACCGGCGATACGCATATCAACACCAAGGCGCCCGTCATCTGCTGCACGGCCGAAATCCTTGCCAACGATGCGCTGCGCGAGGGCGAGGACGCCGATGTGGGCTGCGTGGCCATGGACGAGTTCCACTACTTTGCCGACCCCGACCGCGGCTGGGCCTGGCAGGTACCGCTGCTCACCCTGCCCCACACGCAGTTTATGCTCATGAGTGCCACGCTCGGCGATGTCACTGCTATCGCCGCCTCACTCGAGGAGCACACCGGCGCTGCTTGCGACCTGGTCGTCGATGCCCCGCGTCCTGTTCCGTTGAGCTACGACTATGTGACGACCTCCCTCGAGGGCACGGTCGAGCTCGCCATGCGCCGCGGCGAGGCCCCGCTCTATATCGTGCACTTTAGCCAGGATGCCGCCCTTGCGACGGCACAGTCGCTCGCCAATTTTGGCATCGCTAGCAAGGAACAGCGCGAGGCCATTAAGGAAGCTGCCAAAGGCACGAGCTTCTCGACGGCCTTTGGCAAGATTCTCAAGCGCCTGCTTGGATGCGGCGTCGGCGTGCACCATGCTGGCATGTTGCCGCGCTATCGTCTGCTGGTCGAGCGCTTGGCGCAGCAGGGCCTGCTGCCCGTCATCTGCGGTACCGACACACTCGGCGTCGGCATTAACGTACCCATCCACACCGTGGTGCTCACCGCGCTCACCAAGTTCGACGGCTACAAGATGCGTCGTCTGCGCGCCCGCGAGTTCCATCAAATAGCCGGCCGCGCCGGCCGCTCGGGCTTCGATACCGAGGGCATGGTAATTGCCGAGGCACCCGAGCACGAGATCGAGAATGCCAAGCTTATGGCCAAAGCGGGCGACGACCCCAAAAAAACCCGCAAGATTAAAAAGAAGAAGGCCCCCGAGGGCTTTGTCACCTGGAACAAGCAGGCCTTTGAGCGCCTGATCGAGACGCAGCCCGAAACGCTCAAGCCACGCCTTCGCATCACACACTCCATGGTGATTAGCGTGGTCGAGCAGGGCGGCGATGCCCGCGCCCGCGTACACGACCTCATCGAGACGAGTCTGCAGACTCCCGAGGAAAAGGCTAAGCTCGAGGTTCGCGCCGACGAAATCTTCGCCACGCTCATCGATTCCGGCGTCGTCGTTCGCACCGAGGTGCCGCCCGCACCCGACGCCCTGGCTGACGCCGCACCAGACATCGATTATGCGCTGACGGTCGATCTGCCCGAGGACTTCGCGCTCGATCAGCCGCTCTCGCCGTTCTTGCTTGCCGCGTTGGAGCTGCTCGATCCCGAGAGCGAGACCTATACCATGGATCTCATCTCAATGGTCGAGGCAACGCTCGAGGATCCCAAGCAGGTGCTGCGCGCACAGGAGCGCGCCGCACGCGATTGCGCTATGGCCGAGATGAAGGCCGACGGCATCGAATATGAGGAGCGCTTGGAACGCATTCAGGATGTCACGTACGAAAAGCCGCTCGAGGATTTGCTCGACGCCGCCTTTGACAAGTACTGCCAGGAAGTACCCTGGGCAAACGACTATCAGCTCTCTCCCAAGAGCGTTCTGCGCGATATGCTGGAAAGCGCGAGCGATTTTAAGGGTTACATTCAAAAACTCGGCATCGCCCGCTCCGAGGGCATTTTGCTGCGCTATCTGGCAGAGGCCTACCGTTCGCTCGACCGCACCGTACCCATCGAGAAACGCGACGAGCGCCTGCGCGACATTATCTCGTGGCTGGGCTTTGTGGTGCGCTCGGTGGACTCGAGCCTGGTGGACGAGTGGGAGAACGCCGGCAACCCGGCAGCCCTCGACGCCGCGCCGCCGCAGGGCATCGACGAGGTCGTGGCGGACCGCCGCGGCTGCACGCTGTTGGTACGCAATGCGCTCTTCCGCCGCGTGACCCTTGCCGCTCGCGAGCACGTTCGCGACCTGGGCGAGCTCGACGACGACTGGGGCATGAGCGAAATTCGCTGGCAAAAGGCACTCGATGCCTACCACGAGCAGCACGAGGAGATCCTCACCGACGGAGATGCCCGCAGTGCCGCGATGTTTTCCATCGACGAGTCCGACGAGAAGACCGCGCACGTATGGCACGTGCACCAGATCTTTGCCGACGAGGATGGCGACCACGACTTTGGCATCATGGGCGATATCGATCTGGACGCCACACAAGACGGCGGCGAGGTCATCTTCAAAAACTACCGCGTCGGCTTTATCGAGGACCTGCTCGGGGACTAGCCGAACATACTGGAACGAAACAAGCGGGGCCGTTGGCAATATCGCCAGCGGCCCCGTTTTGCACTATATGCTATGCCCTACTCGGCATCCTCGACCTCATACGAATCCGCCTCGGCGGGCTCATCGTTTGTCTCTGGCGCAGCCCCGCGCGCCTCGTCAAAGGCGGCCTTCATGGTCTTGTTGCCCCACGTGAGCTTGCGAATGGTAAGCTCATCGGCCTTGTTGTGGGCCAGACGCAGATTCTCGGTACTGCGACGCAGATCATCCTTGGTCTTCTCGAGCTGTTTAATGGCAGCATCAATCTCCTTGATCGCCGACTCGAACTGCTTGCTCGCCAAGTTGTAGTTGCGCGAGAAGCCGTCCTTGAACTTTTCCATCTTGGCTTCGAAGTTCGTGACGTCGATGTTCTGCTGCTTGTACTCCGCCAACTCCTGCTTATAGCGCAGCGAACCCATGGCAGCGTTGCGAAGAAGCGTGATCATGGGAATGAAGAACTGCGGGCGGATCACGTACATCTTCTCATAGCGGTAACTCACGTCGACTATCCCTGCGTTATAGAGCTCGCTCTCGGGCTCGAGCAGTGTGCAGAGCACCGCGTACTCACAGCCTTTCTGGCGACGATCATGATCGAGTTTCTTAAAGAAGTCCTCGTTTTTGTGCTTGGTCGCAGTCTCGTCGTTCTCGTTTTTCATCTCGAACATAATCGAAATGACCTCGTTGCCGCTCGCATCGCACTCGCGGAAGATAAAGTCGCCCTTGGTACCCTCGGACGCATCGTTGTCTTTCTCGAAGTACGCGTTGGGAAACGCCGTCATGCGTAGGCGGTTAAACTCGGTCTCGCAGTGCTGCTCGAGCGACTCGCCCACCATCTTGGTGGACAGGCGCACCTTCATGTCCTTAAGGCGCTCAATCTCTTCATCCTTGTAGCGAATCAGGTCATCGCTCGCGCGCTTGGCCTGCGCAAGCTCGAGCTCGTGTGCCGCCTTGGCTTGCTCCTCGCGAGAATCGCGTACCGCCAGCTCGCTCGTCAGCTTGGCACGTGCCTCATCGCGCTCTCGTTCCGCCGCGGCGACCGCCTCTGACAGGTTCATTTTTGCCATCAGTTCCTGCTCGCGCAGTTGGGCACGCAGGCCCTCGGCCTCTTGCTCAGACTGTGCCTTTGCGGTGGAAAACTTCTCTTGTAC
>CABSNX010000073.1 GCA_902479205.1 uncultured Collinsella sp.
TTATCATGGCGCCGGCAAGGGCCATGCAAACGTGCAGAGAGCTGACACTTCGGAGCACGTCGAACGGCCCCAGAACAGCCAGCAGCGCGACCGCTGCGCCGGCAAGGCACAACGCGAGGCACGGCCCCGCGTCCTTGACGCATTTCTTTGCGAGATGCTTGGTGTTGTCACTCATCAAAATCGAACTCCTTAGAGGGTCGTTGTTCAGGTACATGCCGCCGCGGCAGAGCAGGGCGGCAGGGCAAGTGTCACATGTCGTGCGGACACGTGTGCAAGCTCATGCCAAACTGCCAACCCCAATCGTCATACATCTAAAATACGAACGATCGATCTGTTATCCTGGCGCCAACATAGTCTTTCGAAAGGTTTGCCGGGATGACTACGCAGCGACAGATTGATATTGAATTCGACTCGCTTACACGCGAGAACGATTCACCCAAGCTCATCGCCAACTCGAAGGCGACAGGCGGAACACTACTATCCGTTATCAAGGAGCAGCTCTCAGCCTGCGGCTCTTTTGACTTTTGCGTAGCGTTTGTTGCAGACGGCGGCCTTCAAATCCTGGTCGAGACGTTCCAGGAGCTCAAGCAGCGTGGCATTAAGGGCAGGCTGCTCACGTCCACCTATCTCAACTTCAACTCACCCGATGTCTTTCGCAAGCTCCTGGAATACGACAACATGGAAGTTCGCGTATTCCAGGGTAATTTGCATGCCAAGGGATACATTTTTGATAAGGGCGAAACCAGCACGGTCATCGTCGGCAGCTCGAACATGACGCAGACCGCCCTCACCTGTAATAAAGAATGGAACGTGCTGTACCAGACTGTCGAGAACAGCCGCCTACTCGGTGAACTGAGGGGCGAGTTCAATTCGTTGTGGAACGACACCTCAACCGTTTTGCTTTCCCAAGACTGGATTGAGAACTATGCCGCATATCGATCGGCACGTCCGCCAAAGCCCAAATCGAAACCGACATTCAAATCTGCGGAAACGCCGGCGCAGAATGACCTCGAAGAAATCAAGCCCAATAAAATGCAGCAGCGCGCCCTTGAGGCGCTCGGTGCAATCCACCGCAAGGACGAGACCCGCGCCCTGCTGGTCTCGGCAACCGGCACCGGCAAGACCTTCCTTTCGGCGTTCGACGTGCTCGCAACTAAACCCCGGCGCGTCCTCTTTCTTGCGCACCGTCGGCGCATTATCGACGCCTCCCGCGCAAGCTACGAACGCCTCTTAGGTAGTACCTATACGTTCGACACCTATCAAACTGGCAAGAATATAAGCAATGCTACCTGCGTGTTTGCCATGTGTTCTTCGGTCGCCAAACATCTGAGCGATTTCCGCTCCAATGAGTTCGACTACATCGTCATCGACGAGGCCCACCGCACGGGATCTCAGGGCTACCAATCCATCATGTCGCACTTTACGCCTCGGTTTTATCTGGGCATGACCGCTACACCCAATCGCACCGACGGCTATGACGTCTTTGCCCTTTTCAATCACGTCATCGCGTTCCAGATCACGCTGCAGGACGCTTTGGCCGAGGAGATGCTAGCCCCCTTCCATTATTTTGGCATTCACGATCTGGAGATTGACGACGAAACGGTCGAAGATACCGCCTTGTTCGGACGCCTAACATCCGACGAGCGCGTACGTCATATCACCGAGAAGATCGAGGAATATAGCGTCACCAAAAGCAACCGCAGGGGCTTAATCTTCTGCAATCGAAACGCCGAGGCAAAAGAGCTGTCACACAAATTCAACGCTCTCGGATATCGAACAACTGCGATTAGCGGTCAAGATCCCGATGAGGTCCGCGATGTCGCGATCAGCCAACTTGAAGCCGGCGAGCTCGAGTACATTTTCTCGGTCGATATCATGAACGAAGGCGTCGACATCCCCTCGCTCAATCAGATCATCATGCTTCGACGCACCGACTCCGCAATCATCTTTATTCAACAGCTCGGACGAGGTTTGCGCCTGAATGATGGCAAGGAATACGCACTGGTGCTCGACTTTATTGGCAACTACCAGAGCAACTTCTTGGTGCCCATCGCGCTTTCGGGTGACAAGACGTATAACAAAGACCGCCTGCGCCGTCTTGTCCAAGAGGGCGATTCAGCAATCCCCGGATGCTCGACCGTGAGCTTCGATCGTATTTCCGAGGCACGCATTTACAAGGCCATCGACGGCGGCGATTTCACCTCCGTCAGATTTTTGAAAAACGAGTATCTCGACTTGCGCCAAAGACTCGGCAAGATCCCCTCGCTGCTCGAATTTGATCGCAACGGCTCCATCGATCCGCTGCTCATCTTCAAGAATAGCGGCCTGGGGTCTTACCACGCATTTCTTTCCAAATACGAGCCGGACTACACAGTTCAATTTACCTCTGATCAGACCAAGATTCTCAAATTTATTTCTCAGAAACTTGCCGCGGGCAAGCGATTCGAAGACCTCTATTTGCTTCAAACGCTCGTCGAAGCCGGACACGAGGGCTATCGGCATATGCGCGAGGCCGCGCTTAGGAACTACCGCGCACAGCTTAAGGACAGCGCCGTTAGGTCGGCAATCGCAGTCCTTAAGGGCGACTTTGCCACTCCTAAGGATTTCGTTTCCCTGCTTATTGACGATGGAACCGGACCTCGTCTGACCGAAGCGTTTGCGACCGCCCTGCGCAACGCAGAGTTCAAGCGTCAGATTCTCGAGGTGCTGGATTTTGGTATTGTGCGTAACCGACTCGACTATGCCGAGACGTATGAAAACACAAATTTCGTTCTCAACGCCAAGTACACGTACGAAGAGGTTTGCCGTCTGATGAACTGGCAAAAGAACATCAACGGCCAAAATCTTGGCGGCTATTTTTACGACGAGAAGACCAATACATTCCCCGTGTTTATTAACTATGACAAGGCGCCCGACATTAGTGAGTCAATTCAGTATGAAGACCGCTTTGTTTCGCCGAGCAAGCTCATCGCAATCTCGAAGGGCAACCGCAAGCTCAACTCCCCCGAGATTCTGCGACTGCAGGCATGGCCGGGAAACGGCCTGAAGACGTATTTGTTTATGCGAAAGAACAAGGACGATAAGGGTGGCAAGGAGTTCTATTTCTTAGGCGAAATGCATCCGACCGGCGAGTTCGAAGCTATTAAAACTAAGAGCGGCGACAACGCCGTCGAAATCGAATATGAGCTCAATGCGCCCGTGAGGCAGGACGTTTACGAGTTTATGCTCAGCGATTTGAGTGAGGCAGAGTGACAAAAAGGGGCGAGGCACCATGTGGCGCCCGCTCCTTCTGTCTACTTAAGCCCGAGCTTCTTTTCGAGCTCATCGACAACCTTAACGTCCGCCGGAAGCCAATCGACATCCCACAGGTTATTGGTATCAAGCCATTTCATATCCTCATGAGCGTGCTCTTTGAACTCCCCGGAAAGGATGTTAGCCAGGTAGCACTGCATCGACAGGTGGAACGTCTCATAATCGTGTTCGACCGTGCAAAGATAGTCGAGGTTACCGATTGTGACCTCGAGCTCTTCTTGAATCTCGCGCACGATTGCCTGCTCGCCGGTCTCGCCCGATTCGAGCTTTCCGCCCGGAAACTCCCAGCCGTCTTTAAACTCGCCATAGCCGCGCTGACAACTCAGGATTTTCCCGTCCTTCTGAATAATCGCTGCTGCAACATTGATTGACTTCATAACTAGTTATCACCTCTCCAGTTGAGCCCAACCAGTATAGGTGATCGACCGCCCGCCATGTCCCAGTCGCCTCAAAACCACCTGCTCGACCAACCCATAACGCCGTTTTGCACCGGCACCCCATCCCCCGCTATCGAGGTCTAATGCTTTTCCGCGAAGTGAACGTCTGTTTTTGGACCCCTGAAGCATCCACATTTTTCGTCGGCAAAATCGCAGGATTCCAGCACCGAAACCGCAGGAAACGGCACCTCTAAAGTGTCGATGCTTCGGGGGTCCGATTTAGCTCGTTCACTTCTCGGGAAAAGTATTAGACCTCTTCGGCAGCAGCCCAAAAGGTGAGTCGTTTCTCCCCCGCGCAACCCAATAGACACATTCCGCTCCTCCCTCACACCACCCAAAAACTCATCCAACATTAATCTTGGCTCAAGAATCGCTTAATCTATAACCTGCACTATAGAGTTCGACCGAGGGCGGGGCGGCACCGCGCAACGCAGGCCGCCGAACGCAACGCTCGCGCCCGGGTAGATCGCCCGGCGTCGCGCCCATCGAACGAAAGGATAGGTCATGGACGACCTCGAAAAAGTTGAAACCATCCGCACCAAGTGCAACGTGAGCTACACCGATGCCAAGGCCGCGCTCGACGCCGCCGACGGTAACGTCTTGGATGCCATCATTTGGCTCGAGTCGCAGGGCAAGACCCAGACCACGTCGGCGCACGCCGCCACCGAGTCCGCGCCAGTCGATGAGCCCTCGGCCGAGATGGTCGCCGCGCAGGCCGCCTACGAAAAGTCGAGCGAAAAGACCGACTTCTCCAAGAAGATGGACAGCGTGTGGGAGTACCTCAAAAAGCTCTTCCGCCTGAGCCTGGACACCAAGTTTATCGCCACGCGCCGCGATGCGATCATCCTCAACATCCCCATCCTGATCCCCATCGTCGCGCTGTTTGCTTGGGGCGCCACGATATGGCTGATGCTGATTGGCCTGTTCTTTGGCATGCGCTACCGCATCGACAGCGACGGCGACGTGCCCGGCAGCATCAACAACCTTATGAATCACGCCGCCGATGCCGCGGACGACATCAAACAAAATCTGAACGACGACAAGTAATCGCAGACGGGGGCACGCATGGCACGGATCCTGATCGTAGAGGACGAGGAGAAAATCGCCCGCTTTGTGACGCTCGAGCTGGAGCACGAGGGCTACCAGGTGGAGCACGCCGCCGACGGCCGCACCGCCGTGGACCTGGCACTGGAGCGCGACTACGATCTGATTCTGCTCGATGTGCTGTTGCCGCAGCTCAACGGCATGGAGGTCCTGCGGCGTGTCCGCAAGCACAAGGACGTGCCGGTGATCATGGTCACCGCGCGCGATGCCGTGATGGATAAGGTTGCCGGGCTCGATGCCGGCGCCGACGACTACCTGACCAAGCCGTTTGCGATCGAGGAGCTGTTCGCACGGATCCGCGTGGCGCTGAAGCGCTCGGAGGCCGTGCGGGCGGCTTCGGGCGTTGGCGGCGCCGGGACTGGGGCGGGCGCGGCAGGTGGCGCGGGTGTCGGCGCCGCTGCGATACCCTCGGTCAGCGACTCGACCCAGGCTTCCACTTCGCCCTCCCCCGCCACGCTCGCCGTGAGCTCGGTCGTACTCGATCTCGACCGCCGCGAAGTCACGGTCGGCGGCTCGCCCATCGTGCTGACTGCCCGCGAGTTCGACGTTCTCGCCCTGCTTATGGCGCATGCCGGCACCGTGCTCACGCGCGAGCGCATCGCGCACGAAGCGCTGGGCTACGAATACGTGGGCGACACCAACAACGTCGACGTGCACATTGCGCACCTGCGCGCCAAGATCGAAGACGCCGGCAGCGCCCGCATCATCCAGACCGTGCGCGGGGTGGGCTATGTCTGCCGCGCGTAACACCGAGGCCAAGCGCGTCACCTCCATCGCCCGCGCCATCAACTGGGGCTATATGTGGCGCCGCTTGATGAGCTACGTCTGGCTCGATCTGCTGCTGATGGTGATTGCGGCAGCGATCCTCGTCTATGGATACAACCAGACGCTGCCCGACAGCGCGTTTACTGCAGGCTGGATTCCCGGCGCCACCGTTCACGGCATGTCGCTGACGCCCGCGCGCGGCTGGGACCTGACAACGCTCACCTATACCGTCGAGCTTGCGCGTACCAGCAAGACCTTCCCCCTCACGCAGGACCTCGTCACGCTATGGCCTCTCTACCTTGTCGTTGTGGGTTGGCAGGTCATCAGCGTGCTCAACATGCTCGGCGGCGCGAGGCGCGTGCGCCGCACCATGGCGCCGCTCAACGACCTGGCCTTGCGCGTGGACGAGCTCGGCCGTATGCAGCTCTCCGGCGGCAAGATGGAAACGCTGGAGCAGGCCATCGAGCGCGCAAGCGTCGACTCGCCGAGCGTCACCACCGGCGACGCCGACCTGGCAAGCATCGAGGTCGCGCTCAACCGCCTGCTGCGCCAGATGCAAGAGGCCAAGCTGCAGCAGATGCGCTTTGTCAACGATGCAAGCCACGAGCTGCGCACGCCCATTGCGGTGATTCAGGGCTACGTAAACATGCTCGACCGCTGGGGCAAAGACGACCCGGACGTGCTGGCGGAATCCATCGCGTCCCTCAAGGCCGAAAGCGAGCACATGCAGGAGCTCGTGGAGCAGCTGCTGTTTTTGGCACGCGGCGATGCCGGCCGCACCGTGCTGCGGCGCGCGAATACTAACCTGGCTGCACTGGTCGGCGAGGTATGCGAGGAATCGCAGATGATCGATACCGAGCACACGTATCGACTGGCCTTTGACGCTGCGCTTGTCAGCGACCCGCGCTGCGACGCGCCCGTCGACGTGGCGCTCGTGAAGCAGGCCCTGCGCGTAATCGTGCAGAATGCCGCCAAGTATTCGGACGCGGGCACGCCCATCACGTTTGGCGTGGCGCCGGATGCGGGCGCGGGCACGATCGACATAAACGTTGAGGACGAGGGCATCGGCATGAACCAGGAATCCGCAGCCCACGCGTTCGAGCGGTTCTACCGCGCCGACAACGCGCGCGATGCCGGCGCGCAGGGCTCGGGTCTGGGGCTTGCCATTGCCAAGTGGATCGTCGATAGCCATGGCGGCGTCATTGGCGTGACCTCAGTCGAGGGCGTCGGCAGCCGCTTTACGATTCGCCTACCACGGTAGGGGCGTCTCTCACGAATCGAAGGTGAATGTTTTTCCGCGAAGTGAACGACCTATTTTGGACCCCCGAAGCATCCGCACTTTTTGGCGCCAAAACCGCAGGAAATACCTGACAAAACCGCAGGAAACGGTGCCTCCAAAGTGTCGATGCTTCAGGGGTTCGATTTCACTCGTTCACTTCGCGGGAAACCATTCACCTTCGTTTTACGGCAGCCCGTCAGTCACCCTCTCGGCATTAAAAATGGGGCAAGGTCACGTGGCCTTACCCCATTTTTAGTTAGCTATGGCAGCTTGTACGCTACTCGCGGCACAGATGCACGGCGAAGCCGGCGAACTCGCGCTTAAAGTACACGAGCTTGGTGCTACCGTCGGGCAGCAGCGCGCGCGACTCTTCGTTGACCTCGAGCCCGCGCTCGGCAAACCACTTCTCGGCCGCATCAATGTCGTTGACGGCAAAGCCGATGTGGCCCTTGGCGCCACGACCGTGCTGCTTCATGACCTCGACCAGCGAATCATTGAAGTACGAAACCGGGGTCTCGATGACGGGCAGGCCCATCATCGTCGAGAACAGTTCCGCGATCTCCAAGGCGTCTGCCGGGTCGGCGGCGTTAATGCCCACATGGGCAACGCGCATACCAAAGAGCTCTACCGGATTGGCGTTCTGTTCACTCATGCAGTCAGCGCCTACTGTGCCATGACGTCGAGAACGGCCTTCTCGGCAGCGACGCGGTTCATGCCGGTCATGAAGGGCACGCCGCTCACGTACGGGCAGGTGAGGCCCTCGGGGGCAACGGTGGTGGCAATCAGCAGGTCGGCGCCCTCGTCGCAAACGTCCTTGGCCTCGGAGATGGCGCACTGCGCGATCTCGTACTTGTCGGCGTAACCGTTGGCGTCGAGCAGGGTAGCGACCTTCTGGGCAACGAGCGTGGAAGTAGCAGCGCCAGCACCGCAAGCCAAAACGATCTTCTTCATAGGTAATGTCTCCCTTCGTGGTTTACTTTAGGTAAGTGTACCGCAGCGAGCGATGGCACTCAGCCTCGATGAGCTTTTATGCCAGTTTGCTTGCGCGCTGCGTATAATACATCTAGTACGTGTTGTCATACCGCTCGCTTTATGAGCGACTAAGGACCCCAATATGCCCGATTCCCGCACCCTCTGGACCGCCGTCGTCATCATCTGTATCGCCGTGTCGGTGTTCTTTAGCGTCAAAAAACGCACCACGTTTAAGCGCCTGCAGCAGCTTATGGCTGCCAAGCAGTGGGACGAGTTCGATCGCTTGCTCGATGGCAAACTCACCAGCATGCTGTACCCGCGCTATAACCGCGACTACCTGCGCCTGAACTCCTATCTGCTGCGCGAGGACCACAAGCGCGCCGACGAGATGTTCAATTTGCTGCTGGGACTCAACCTGCCCAAGATGCAGCGTGTCGACCTGGTGATCAAGGCCTTTAACTACTACGTTGGCCAGGAGGACCGCAAAAAGTCCAAGGAGCTGTTGCACGAGATCGAGGGCTTTGAGGGCGGTCAGGCCGAGGCGGTCGCACACGAATGCCAACTGATGTATGACACGATGATCCTCAAGCGCCATAACGACATCCCCGAGCTGGAGCGCATGCTCAAGGAGGCCGGCGACGACAAGGTCAAGAGCTGCCGCCTGGAATACCTGCTGGCCCTGCAGTACAAGAACAAGGGCGACGAAGCCAAGTTCCAGGAGTTCCTGGAGAAGTCGGGCCAACACTCGATGGCCGTCAACGCGTAACGGACGGCTTGTGCTAGACTTCTAGTCTCACGGGGGCGTGGCGGAATTGGCATACGCAGGAGACTTAAAATCTCTCGCCGCAAGGATTGTGGGTTCGAGTCCCACCGCCCCTACCATGTGATTGCTTACGAGCCCGTGTCCCGTTGGGATGCGGGCTCGTTTCTTTTGGACGCCGGCGGGACTCGAACCCGCGAGGGGGCGAGCACCAGGCGGACGCGCAGCGTCCGCAGCGAGCCGACGAGGGCGCCGGCAGGCGGCCGAAGCCGGTGCGGATTTGCGCAGCAAATACGCGGACGTCCCACCGCCCCTACCATATGGAGCTTTCGAGCCCGTGTCCCCAAGGGATGCGGGCTCGTTTCTTTTAGATGCCGGTGGGACTCTAAGCTGCGGTGGAATAGATCCTGTTTATACCGTTTATCAGCTTATTTAGGAACTATTTCACCGCAGCTTATTTAGAGGGCGCTGAGGCTGGGGGTCCAGGCGATGGTGGGGGTCGCGCCGTCGAGAACCTCGTTGATGGTGGCGGC
>CABSNX010000074.1 GCA_902479205.1 uncultured Collinsella sp.
TCGGCAGCGTCAGATGTGTATAAGAGACAGTCATGACTCGCTGACGCATACCGCCAGAGAACTGGTGCGGATACTCATTGACGCGCTTCTCGGGCTCGGGGATACCCACGAGGTCCAAAAGCTCGGTGGCACGCTTGAGCGCCTCCTGCTTGGAGTAGCCACGGTGCAGACGAAGACCCTCGCCCACCTGCTTGCCGATCTTATAGACCGGGTTCAAGGAGGTCATAGGATCCTGGAAGATCATCGCGATATCGTTGCCGCGAATGTGCTGCATCTCTTCCTCGGTCATTTCGAGGATGGAGCGGCCGCGATAGCGAACGTCACCGCCCTCGATCTTTCCCGGAGGCATCGAGATGAGGCCCATGATGGTCATGGCGGTCACGGACTTACCGGAGCCGGACTCACCGACGACGCCCAGGGTCTCGCCGCGATCGAGCGTGTAGGACACGCCGTCGACAGCGCGAACGACGCCATCCTCGGTGTGGAAATACATCTTAAGGTCATCGACCTCGAGCAGATGCTGGCCCTCAGGAACCGGCTGGTCCTTCAGGTCCACATAGTTCTTGTTCTTCTTCATCCTTATGCGTCCTTCATCTTGACGTCGAGGGCGTCGCGCAGACCGTCACCCAGCAGGGTGAAGGCGAGCACCGTCGAGAGAATTGCCAGACCGGGCATGATCATCATCCAGGGAGCGGTCAGAAGATACTGCTGACCGTCCTGAATCATGGAGCCCCACGAAGGCGTAGGCGGAATAACGCCCATGCCGAGGAAGGACAGAGCGGACTCGGTCAGAATGGCGCCACCAATGTTCATGGTCGCGTAGACCACGATGGAGGCGACGGAGTTCGGGAAGATGTGACGCACGACGATACGAGCATCAGATGCACCCATCGCGCGCGCTGCATCAACATAGTCGTTTTCCTTGACCGTCAAGATTGCAGAGCGGAAGACGCGCGCAATCGAAGGCCAGCCAAGAATGCCGATGGCGATAAAGACGTTCTGAAGACCACGGCCGATAACGGCGATCATGGCGACAACGAACAGCACGTACGGGAACGCCAGGAAGATGTCCGCACAGCGCATGATGATCGTATCCCAAATGCCGCCGTAGAAACCGGCCAGGGCGCCCATGACCAGACCGATCAATGTGGAGATGGCGGTGGCCATGATACCGACAGAAAGCGAAACGCGTGCACCGTAGATAACGCGGACGAGAATGTCGCGACCGAGGGCATCGGTGCCAAACGGGTGCTCGGCACACGGAGCCAGTAGCGATGTCTCGGCCATGGTGGTCGAATCGGAAGCCGTCGGCGAACCGAGCCAGGGCTTAGCCCATAGATCTGCGGTCAGGGCAACCACAACGACGATGATGATCCAGCAGACACCGATAACGGCGAGTTTGTTCTTACGAAGACGCTTAAAAGCGTCGCCCCACAGCGTGCGGGACTTCGCGGGAGCAGATGCGGCCTTGGTGGCGGTAGCCTGCTCCTGAGACTGAGAATCAGTTTCCTGCATGAGACGTACCTCCCTTAGGCCTTATCCGACGGACCGCCAAGGCGGATGCGCGGGTCGAGGAATGCATAGCTAATGTCGACGAGCAGGTTGATCACCATGACGACGACGACGATGAGCGTAACGCCGCCCATAACGATGGGCCAGTCACGCATGCTAATGGCGCGATAGACCTCATAGCCGATACCGGGCCAGTTAAAGACCGTCTCGGTCAGGATGGCGCCCGAAAGCATGCCGCCAAAGTCGACACCAATATAGGTAACGACGGGGATGAGTGCATTCTTAAGCGCATGCTTAATGATGATCGCACGATTGGAGAGACCCTTGGCCTTTGCCGTACGGATGTAATCCTGGTTCATGACGTCAAGCAGTTGCGAGCGCATGATGCGCGCAGCATAAGCGGTCGAAACCGAAGCCAGCGTAATGGTCGGAAGCACATAGTGCATCCAATCCTGATACTGAGAGCTGGAACCGCCGGCACCCGAGATCGGCATGGAGATTGCACCGCCCGTGGCGTCCTTGAGGATGACGCCAAAGAACAGCTGCAGCAACATACCGAGCCAGAAGGCCGGGACCGCAACGAGGATCGACGTGGTGAGCGTTACCAAAATATCCCAGAAGGAATAACGCTTTACCGCCGAAATGATACCCGCACCGATACCCATAATTGCCTCGAGCACGATGGCGCACGCGGCAAGTTTGACCGTATACGGATACTTCTGGGCAAAGATATCCGTAACCGGCAGCTTGCGCTGATACGAATTGCCCAGATCGCCATGAAGCAGACCGTTCATGTAATACAAGTAACGGTCCACGAGCGACGTTTGAACGGGGTCGCCGTTCTCGTCAAGGATCGCGTTGCCGTCCTCGTCCGTCTGGACCAGGTGATAGCGGACGCGAAGCTGAAGCTCCACCTCGGGGGACAGAGCCTTGTCTCCACCGATCAGCTTGATCGGATCTCCCGGCACGATATTCTGGAGGGCGAACAGAATCAGCGTAACGCCCAAAAACACCGGGATGAACTGAAGCACACGTTTAACGATGTACTTACCCATACCACTCCCCTATCTAGGGATTAACCTAAATGGGATGCCGATCGCCAGACCGGCATCCCAAAATTACCATCAGCCAGTTTACCCCAGGTTAGGGAGAACTGTATGTTTCCCATGAGGTCTACGTAAATACTTGACCCTCACGGAAGCTGCAAACTCTTAGGCGAGCTCAGCGGTACCCAGATCGGCGTGCTTCTGCGGATCGACATAGAGGTGCTTGATGCGATCGGAGCCGGCGACAGTGTGCGTGTAGAACATAATCGGGATGACCGGGCAGTCGGCAGCGACCATTGCGTCGGCCTCCTGCATCTTGGCGACGCGCTCCTCATCGTCAACAATAGTACGAGCCTCGTCGACCTTGGCGTCGAACTCGGGGTTGCTGTAACCAGAGCGGTTGTCGCCACCGAGGGAGTCGGAGTGGAACAGCGGATACAGGAAGTTGTCCATGATCGGGTAGTCGGCAATCCAACCCAGACGACCGAACTGATAGTTAAAGTTCTGATACTGCTCGAGCAGGGCAGACCACTCGGGGGTATCGGAGACAGCGGTAACACCAACCTTGGCGAGGTCGCCGATGATGGACTCCATGATCTCCTTGTGACCGCCGTCCTGGTTGTAGGAAAGGGTCACGCTAATGCCACGATCGCCGTTAGCGCCAGCGGGAGCAACCTTGTCGAGGTACTCGTTAGCCTTGTCGACATCGTAGGCGCAGAACTCCCATGCGCCCTCCTTGTAGCCATCGATGCCCGGAGGAACAATGCCGTCGGCAGGGGTACGGGTACCCTTGAAGATGGTCTTGCAGATGGCCTCACGGTTGATGGCCAGGGAGATACCCCTACGCAGGTCGGCGTTGTTGAACGGCTCGGCCGTGGTGTTGCAGGTCAGATAGTACGTGGAAGGCTCGGCGCCGAGCAGCATGCGCTCGCCGTCTCCCATGGTGTAGCCGTCCTTGGACACGCCGCGATCCTTCTTGGCGGCATCAATCTGAGCGACGGGAACGTCGCAGACATCGAGGTTACCCGCCTGGAACTCCTTGTAAGCGGTCTCCATGTCCTTGATGACCTGGAAGTGGATGCCATCGATCTTGGCCTTGTCGCCATAGTAATCGTCGAACTTCTTGACGTTGATCTCCTGGCCATCCTCCCACTTGCCGTCCATCATGAACGGGCCGTTACCGACCGGGGCAAGGTAGAAGCTCTTGACATCGGACTCGGCGCACTCGGGAACCGGGGCCAGAGCCGGGTGAGAGGCGACGAAGGGGAAGTCGGCGTAAGCGGAAGCCAGCTTGACGACGAGGGTCTCATCGTCGGGGCAGGTAACACCGCTGAGCTCGGTAGCGTTACCGGCAAGCAGATCGTCATAGCCCTCGACCATGGAGAGGTGATAGGAGACCTCGGAAGGGCCGTACTCGGTAGCGACAGCCGACTTGGTGTTGACCAGACGCTCCCAACCGAGCTTGAAGGACTTGGAGGTAACGTCGTCACCGTTGTGGAACTTGGCCTTCTTGATCTTGAAGGTAAACTCGGTGGCGTCGTCGTTGGACTCAAAGGACTCGCAAGCCAGCGGAACGATCTCGCCCTTCTCGGCGTCGTAAGAGGTCAGAGCATCAAAGAGCTGGTACTCGACCTGAGTGCCCTGGTCCTCCTGGACATTGTAGGGGTCGATGCAGACCGGGTTGTTGATGTAGAAGTTCAGCTTCGAACCGGACTCAGAACCGGAAGCGTCGCCGCCCTTCTTGCCGCATGCGGCAAGAAAAGCCATGGAGCTCGCAGCAAGGGTACCGCCGACAAAGGCGCGACGACCCATAACGGGCTGGTGGAACATAGAATCAGCCATGCCATCCTCCTTATGAGATAGGACAAAGAAATGTTCAGTCGGACACATGTCGAGACAATCCGATCCGAACCATCAAAACGCCGCCCGTTGCTATGGCTGGTTATGCACAACGAACCAACGTTTCTCAATACAGTAGCGCATTTTATGCACGATTTGGGGCTAATTCCGGTCAACGGTCGAGAATTTCTTTAGTTGGGCGAAGTATGTGGGGATATTTTGGCTCTGTTACAAATATGTAAACAAAAAGGGTCCCGCACTTGCGGAACCCTTTTCAAGTATTTATGTGGCTCGTGCTTAGTAGCCGACGATACCCTGCGGGAAGAAGAACATGCACAGGACGACACACACGGCAAAAACGACGGCCATAATTACCGTCAGGCGATCGAGGTTCTGCTCCATGACGCCCGTGGCAGAGCTGGAGTTATACAGCGAGCTAGCGATCATATCCGAAACGCCGGTGCCCTTACCAGAGTGCATCAGGACGAGAATCGTCAGCGCCACGGCAGAGACAGCCCAAACGACAAACAGAAGAATCTGAAACGGACCCATAGATAAGCTCCTTAATAGAACAATTCAAACTCCAGTACTGTACCACAACCCCCAGCACTCCCCCATCAGCCATTTGGTGACGAGGTAGAAATAGCGCAAAAAAAGAGGGTTGTCCGGTTGTGGACAACCCCCTTACTAGAAAACGGTATTTGTTTTCTATTAGGCCTCGGTGGCGAGTACGCGACCCGTCATCTCGGCGGAAGGCTCAATACCAGCCATGGTGAGCATGGTCGGAGCGATATCGGAAAGACGGCCGTCCTCGATACCGGTGAGCTGTGCCTTCTCATCAACGATGATGAACGGCACGCGGTTGGTGGTGTGAGCCGTGAACGGATGCTTGGAACCGTCGGAAGCAACGTCAAACATGTGATCGGCGTTGCCGTGATCGGCGGTAATCAGCGCAAAGCCGCCCTTAGCGAGAATCGCCGGGACAACCTTGGACAGGGCATCGTCAACAGCCTCGACGGCCTTAACGGCAGCGTCGAAGACACCGGTGTGACCAACCATGTCGCAGTTTGCGAAGTTCACGATGTAGAAATCAGCGCGATCCTCGTTGATGGCGGCGACAAGCTTCTCGGTAACCTCGGGAGCGCTCATCTCAGGTTGCAGGTCGTAGGTAGCGACCTTGGGAGAAGCGACGAGCACGCGCTCCTCGCCCTCCTTGGGCTCCTCGATGCCGCCGTTGAGGAAGAACGTCACGTGGGCGTACTTCTCGGTCTCGGCGGTGTGCAGCTGCTTCAGGCCATTGGCGGCGATAACGTCGGCCAGAACGTTCTCGGGGAACGTCTTGGGGAAGGCGACCTCGACGTCAAACGTCGGGTCGTACTCGGTCATCGTCACAAAGTGCGAAAGCTTGATCTGCTCGCGCTCAAAGCCGTCGAACTCCTTGTCCGTGAACACGCGAGTCATCTGACGAGCGCGGTCGGGACGGAAGTTGAAGAAGATGGCCGCGTCGCCCTCGTGGATGCCCTCGTTGTGGGCAGCGAAGGGCTCGACGAACTCGTCGCCGCGCGGATCCTTCTCGTAGTAGGCCTTGATACCGGCAACAGGGTCGGTATCGGCATCGGATGCGTTGACCATGACATCGTAGGCGCGCTGGATGCGCTCCCAACGGTTGTCGCGGTCCATGGCCCAATAACGGCCCGAGACGGTGGCAACGCGAGCGTCGCAACCGGTCTCCTCGGAGATCTTAGCCAGGAAGGCGCAGAACTCACTCATGTAACCGGCACCGGACTGCGGGTCAACGTCGCGACCATCCATGAAGGCGTGGACGCGAACGGTCTTGACACCGCGCTCGGCAGCCATCTTGACCAGAGCCTCGACGTGGCTCATATGAGAATGAACACCGCCAGGGCTCATAAGGCCCATGAGGTGGAGAGTCTTGCCGTCAGCCTTGACGTCGTCCATAGCCTTGACGAAGACCTCGTTCTTGGCGATGGAGCCGTCCTTGATGGCATTGTTGATGCGCGAAAGCTCCTGGAACACGATGCGGCCGGCACCGATGTTGAGGTGACCCACCTCGGAGTTGCCCATCTGGCCATCGGGAAGACCCACGTCCTCGCCCGAAGCGCCGAGCGTGGTGTGGGGGTACTTCTCGTACAGGCTATCGAGGAAGGGCGTCTTGGCAGCGGCGACGGCGTTCTCGCCATCGGCCGGAGCCAGGCCGCAACCATCCATGATGATCAGGAGTGCAGGAAGATGACGCTGTGCCATATGTCCTACTCGCCTGCCTTGACGACCATAGAGGCGAAGTCGGCAGCCTTGAGCGAAGCGCCGCCCACGAGGGCGCCGTCGACGTCGGGCTTGGCGACGAGCTCGGCGATGTTGCCGGGCTTGGCAGAGCCACCATAGAGAACGCGGATGCCGTCGGCGAGCTCCTCACCGAACATCTCCTTGAGGGTCTCACGGATAGCGCCGCAGACCTCCTGAGCGTCCTCGGCGGTAGCGGTCTTGCCGGTGCCGATGGCCCAGATGGGCTCGTAGGCGACGACGACCTGCTTGGGGCAAGTGATCTCGAGACCCTCGAGACCAGCCTTGACCTGGTTCACGACGTGCTCGACATAGGTGCCGGCCTCGCGGACCTCAAGGGACTCGCCGCAGCAGAAGACAGGAACAAGACCGGCGGCAACGAGGGCCTTGGCCTTCTTGTTCTGATCCTCGTCGGTCTCGTGGAAGTAATCACGACGCTCGGAGTGACCGATGATGCAGTAGGTGCAGCCAGCGGACTTGAGCATGTCGCAAGAAGACTCACCGGTGAAGGCACCCTTGGCCTCCCAGTACACGTTCTGTGCACCGAGGGCGATGGGGGCAGCCTGAATACGGTCATGAACCGTGGTGATGTCGATGGTCGGAGGGCAGACGAGCACCTCGACGCCAGCCGGAACCTCGGGCAGAGCCTGAGCCAGCTCGTCGGCGAGCTTGGCGGCCTCGGCGACGTCGTTGTTCATCTTCCAGTTACCAGCGATAAGAAGAGTGCGATTAGGCATCGAGAAGCGCCTCCACTCCGGGCAGGGCCTTACCCTCGACGAGCTCCATGGAAGCGCCACCACCGGTGGAGATCCAGCTCATCTTGTCGGCCAGGTTGAACTTGTTGACGGCTGCGACAGAGTCGCCACCGCCGATGATCGAGGTGCAGTCAGCCTCGGCGAGAGCCTCGGCGATAGCCTGGGTGCCGTGAGCAAAGTTGTCAAACTCGAAGACGCCCATGGGGCCGTTCCAGAACACGGTCTTGGCGCCCTTGACAGCCTCGGCATAGAGCTCCTCGGTCTTGGGACCGATGTCCATACCCTCACGATCGTCGGGGATAGCGTCGGAAGCAACAACCTCGGGGACAGCGTCCTCGCCAAAGTGATCGGCAACACGATTGTCGATGGGGAGCAGAATCTTGACACCCTTCTCCTCGGCCTTCTTGAGCATCTCGCCGGCGCGCTCGACCCAGTCCTCTTCCTTGAGGGACTGACCAACGGACAGGCCCTGAGCCAGGAAGAAGGTGTAGGCCATGCCGCCACCGATGATCAGGGTGTCAGCGGAGTCGATGAGGTGATCGAGAACGCCGATCTTGGAGGAAACCTTGGAGCCGCCGACGATGGCGACGAAGGGGCGCTCGGGCTCGGCGAAGATGCCGGTCAGCGTGTCGACCTCCTTCTCGAGCAAGAAGCCGGCGACGGCAGGCAGGTAAGCGGCGGGGCCCACGACGGAACCCTGGGCGCGGTGAGCGGTGCCGAAGGCATCGAGAACGAAGACGTCACCATAGGAAGCGAGCTTCTTGGCGATCTCGGGATCGTTCTTCTTCTCACGCTTGTCAAAACGGACGTTCTCGAGAACGAGGACCTTACCCGGCTCGACGGCGGCGACAGCCTCAGCAGCCTTCTCGCCGTAGGTGTCAGCGACAAAGGCAACGTCGAGACCAGAGAGCTCAGCGAGCTTCTTGGCGACGGGCTCGAGGGACAGCTCGGGCTGGAAGCCGGTGCCCTCGGGACGGCCGAGGTGGCTCATGAGGATGACGCGAGCGTTGTGCTCAACGAGGTAGTTGATGGTGGGCAGGGCAGCCTTGATACGGGTGGTGTCGCCAACGACGCCATCCTTGATAGGCACGTTAAAGTCAACGCGGACGAGAACGCGCTTTCCGTCGACATCGATGTCGCGGACGGTCTTCTTGGTAAAGGCCATGTTTGCTTCTACCTTTCGTACGTGTCTGCCTCCTATTACGGCAGACGATTTCTTATAAAAAGGGCGCGACCCTAGGGTGTAAGCCCTATAAGGCCGCGCCCTTCTTTAGACGCTCAACGAGCTATTCGCTAAAAGCTAAATTAAGCAACGAACTTCTCGAAGTACTTGATGGTGCGGACCATCTGAGAGGTGTAGGAGTTCTCGTTGTCGTACCAAGAGGTGACCTGAACGAGGGTCTGGCCGTTGCCGAGGTCAGAGCACATGGTCTGAGTGGCGTCGAAGATGGAGCCGTGGGTCTCGCCGACGATGTCGCGGGAGACGATCTGGTCCTCGTTGTAGGCGAAGGTCTCGGGGATGGTCTCGGCGTAGGCCTTCATGGCAGCGTTGACCTCGTCGACGGTGACCTTCTTGTCAACGACGGCGTAGAGGTTGGTCAGCGAGCCGGTCGGCGTCGGGACGCGCTGGGCGGCACCGATGAG
>CABSNX010000075.1 GCA_902479205.1 uncultured Collinsella sp.
CGGTCTCGTGGGCTCGGAGAGGTGTATAAGAGACAGCCCGACGGCGATATGGCGGGCGAGGCCGAGCCCGTGGGCTTTGTGACCATTCGCGATGAGATTCGCACTTCGGCCGCCGAGACCATCGGCTACTTTAACGAGCAGGGCGTGACCCTCAACGTTATCAGCGGCGACGACCCGCGCACGGTGTCGTCGATCGCGCGCGTGGTGGGCGTTCCGGGGGCCGATGCCTACGTCGACGCCACGACGCTTGATACGCCGTCCAAGATTGATGCGGCGGTGGACCGCTATCACGTCTTTGGTCGCGTGACCCCGCAACAGAAGCGCGAGCTCGTGCAGGCGCTCAAGCGTCGCGACCATACCGTTGCCATGACGGGCGACGGCGTCAACGACGTGCTGGCGCTCAAGGAGGCAGACTGCTCCGTGGCCATGGCCGCCGGCTCCGATGCCGCGCGCAACGTGGCCGAGATCGTGCTGGTCGACAATGATTTTGCCTCGATGCCCGCCGTGGTGGCCGAGGGCCGTCGCTCCATCAACAACTTGCAGCGCTCTGCGGCGCTGTTTCTGACCAAGACGCTGTTCTCGATGGGCTTGGCGGCGCTGTGCATCGCGTTTCCGCCGTATCCCTTCGAGCCGATTCAGATGACACTCATCAACTTCTTCTGCATCGGCGCGCCGGGCTTTGTGCTGGGTTTGGAGCCCAACAACGCCCGCGTGAAGGGGTCATTCTTGACCAACGTGCTCAAGCGTGCGTTGCCGGCTTCACTGGCGGTTATTATGGCTGCGGCGCTCGATATCTTTGTAGCGCGCGTGTTTGGCTTTAACCAGCTCACGCTTTCGACCATGTGCCTGCTTACGTCGTGTGCGGCGAGCGTGAGTCTGATCTGGCGTATCTCGCAGCCGCTTACGCCCTTGCGTGTGGTGCTTTTTGTGTTTGTCGTCGTCGGCATCCTGGCGGGTGTTATCGGATTCCCGCAGCTGCTGTCCATCGCCAACCTGTCGATGGGCGAGGCCGTTATCTTGCTGGCGATCGTCGTCTTTACCTGCACGGTGTTCTTTAAGCTCGCCACGATGATGGATTCGCTCGAGCCGCGTCGTCGCCATGCTGCCACCGGCTTTGGCCGTGGCGTTCGCGTCCGTCTGGGTCGCGGTGGCGGCAAGGTGAGCTCGACGGGTTCAACTGCCCAGCGTTTTGCCAAGCGCGTCGCCGCCGATATGGCGCAGCGCCGTGAGGAGCGCACCGCTCGCGAGGCCGAGGTTCGCGCGCTCGAGGGTGTGGAAAAGGCCCAACCCAAGAAAAAGAAGAGCGCGGGTGCCAAGCGCTCCCGTGTGACCAAGTCCGCCCAGGGCATTAAGGTCTCGATGCCGAGCAAAAAGAAAAAGCCCGCAAAGAAAGCCTAGTCCCAGTCGCCCCGGGGATGATTTTTCTGGCGATGTTGAATTGGTGCCTTGCTCCTGTGGGGGCGTGGCGATGCTATGCTCTAACCTCGACTGTATGAATTGCTCCGAAAAGAGGAAGCCGTGATTTGCCCGCATTGCCTTAAGACCATAGAGGACGGCGCCTCGTTCTGCCCCTATTGCAACGCATACGTTGGTCCGGGCGACGGTCCCGAGCATACCGAGTTCGTATTCTGCGATGGTTGTGGCGCACGCCTGTCCCCGCATGATCGCACCTGTCCCAAGTGCGGGCGCCCCGCCCCGGGCATCCTTTCCAAAGACGCGGCCGCATCCGATCTGGCGGCGGGCCGCACGGCCGGCTTTCCGCGCTTGACGCAGGAGCAGATCGATACCGAGGTGCCCCATGCGCCGGCCTCTGCCGCCGCGGTGCTCTCGGATGCCGCCGATCCCAACGAGACCTGCGTGCTGCCTGCCTTCGATAAGGACTTTGGCATCCCCAAGGTCGATATCCCCACACCGGTGTCCCTGCGCGATGATGTCCAGCCCAAAAAGCAAAAGGCCAAGCGCAAGGTCCATCCCGACGAGGATGCCTATCACAAGCACAAGCGCCATATCCCCAAACCGCTTATCGTCATCGCGGTGCTCGCCGCCGTGTGCGGTGGTGCGTATTGGTTTGTGACTGCCGATCCTATGGGCGTCATGCCCGGCTTCTACGACCAGTTTGGCCAGGCCGCCAAGACCACCTTCCCGTCGCGCCAAAAGGGCGAGGCCACCGAGAAAGAGTCCAAGCAAGAGGATGCGTCCGAGGTCGTTCAGGAGGAGACCGTCTTAACCGACGACCAGCTCTACGCCAGGCTCGACGGCCTGTACCAGACCATCGTGTCGTACAGCGACGATGATCAGATCGGCGAGGTCATCGATTCGTTTAATAACGGCTATCTGCGTACGCCGCTCTCCACCCGCCAGGAGCTGTCGCAGAGCGCTTATGCCCTGCGCGATCAGATTAAAAAGACCCAGGATGAGCTCAATAACCTCAAGGTTCAGGACGACACCGTCTATGCGGAGGACATCGATCATCTAAAGCAGCTTGCCCAGTGGATGTACGAGCGTGTCGACGTGATCTGCCAGAGCTGGGATATCTCGCTGTCCATTCCCGACGGCGAGTCGCTGAGCGCCCGTCAGAGCGAGATCCTGGCGCCCATCGCACAAGGCGGCAACAGCGCGCTTAACCAGTACGACGCCAACGTGAGCGCATGGAGACCGCAGCAACGTTCGTAATTTGTTGCCCTCCGGCGGCATAACCTGCGTGCGCAATTGATGGAAGCCCGTGCTTATTGCTACAATTTGACCAAATATGCTTTAAACGCACGAGGAAGGAACCACATGTTTGGTTTTAAGAAAGAGCTCTACACGCCCGAGTATCAGCTTGCCGGCGATGAGTGCGCGGTGATCGAGACGTCGAAGGGCACCATCAAGGTCAAGTTTGACGGCGAGGGCGCCCCCATCCACGTGGCGAACTTCTGCGAGCTTTCCACGATGGGTTTTTACGACGGCCTTAAGTTCCATCGCTATGTGCCCGGTTTTGTGATCCAGGGCGGCGACCCCAATACCCGCGATATGTCCGGCGCCGATGTCGCCGCCGGTCTTGAGGGCCCCGACGGCATGCCCGGTACCGGCGGCCCCGGCTACTGCATCAAGGGCGAGTTCGCTACCAACCCGCGTAACAGCCACGTCGACGGCGCGCTTGCCATGGCACGTTCGATGGATCCCGATTCCGCGGGTTCGCAGTTCTACTTCTGCCTGGGCGCTCAGCATAACCTCGACTCCGGCTACACCGTCTTTGGCACCACGGTCGAGGGCCTCGATGTGATTTCGCAGCTGCGTGCCGGCGACGAGATCGTCCACGTCGAGATCGTTCACGAGTAAAAGGGGACTTCCTTGAATAGCCAGCTGATCCAACAGGGCCGCGCCGCTTATCGCGCGGGTGATTATTCCGCTGCCGCCCAGATGCTCGGTGCGGCAAAGACCCCCAGTGAGATCATGGGCGAGGCCGACCATCTGCGCGGCAACGCCTTGATGCACCTGGGTATGTATGCCGAGGCCGCCGAGGCCTACGCCGCCGCCCTCAACGACGGTACCTATGGCAAGCGCGGCGCGCTGCTCACCAACCGCGGTAAGGCGCTTGCTGCCGTGGGTGACTATGCGACCGCAGCCCAGGTGTTCTCTGCCGCAACGCAGGATGCATCCTATGCCACGCCGTTTAAGGCGTATCTGGGTTTGGGCAACGCCCTGTTCCAGTCGGGTGATTATGCCAATGCCGGCACTGCCTTCCGTCAGGCCGCCATCGATGGTGCCAACCCGGCTCCCGCCGCTGCCCTTGGCGATCTTGGCCGCTGCTTCATTAAACTCGGCCGTCCGGCAGACGCCGTGGAGACCTACCGCACGGCCATCGACTTTGCCGGTCCGCGCGACGACACGCGTGCGCTTAACGCCGGTATGGGTGAGGCGCTCTCTGCCGCCGGTCGCCCCTCTGACGCGCTCGATGCCTTTAACGCCGCCACCGCCGATGGCATCTACCAGCTCACGCCCGAGCAGGCCGATGAGCTTGCCCGCGTGCAAGATTCCCTCGCTGCGCTTTCGGCCCAGACGGCCATGGCCACGGCTCCGGCGCCCGCGATGGATGCTCCCGCCGTCGACCCGCTCGACCCCACGGGCGCTACCGGTCAGTTTATGCCCGACCCCTCGGACACCGGCTTCTTCACCCTGTCCGAGTCCGAGATGGTTCAGCAGGACCGCAAGGAGGCCAAGGTCCGTCGTCGCCATCGTCATACGGGGCTCAAGGTCTTCTTGGTGCTGCTTCTGCTGATCGTCATTGCCGCAGGCGGTCTTGGCTTTGCCTACACGCGCGGCCTGGGCTTCCCTTCGCAGGAGTCTGTTGTCACCGACCTGTTCCAGGCCGCAGGTGACGGCGATACCGCCAAGGCCGAGTCCTGTCTGGCCTCCAGCCTGTCCGAGGACGCCAAGTCGATGATCATTTCCTCGATTCCGCAGGGCGCCACCGTCTCCATCGAGGGCATGGATCAGTCTATGACCGAGACCACCGCTAAGGTCAAGGCGTCGCTGTCCAAGGGCGGCGAGCAGGAGTACACCGTCAAGTTCGTGCGCTCCGACAACCATATCGGTTGGGCCGTCTCCTCGCTCGACATCGATCTCTCGGCCGCTGACAACCAGTAGTGACCTTATGAGATTTGGCGCTGCCCGGTGCTTCACCGCAAGTGAGGTGCCGGGCTTGCGCTAGTATGATGGGCTAGTAGTTTTCCAGCAATCATCCAACACATCAGGAGTTGCGTTGTTTTCTTTGATGGATATGTTCTTCGGTAGCTATGCGGGCGATCTTGCCATCGACCTCGGCACCGCCAACACGCTTGTCTCCGTGCGCGGCAAGGGCATCGTCATTCGCGAGCCCTCCGTTGTCGCCATCGACAAGAACGATGAGCGCATCCTGGCTGTCGGTATCGAGGCAAAGCGCATGCTCGGCCGTACGCCCGGTAACATTGTGGCTGTGCGTCCCCTTAAGGACGGCGTCATCGCTGACTTCGACGTTACCGAGGCCATGCTTCGCTATTTTATCGACAAGGCGTCCGAGAAGCGCTATCCGTGGACCCCGCGTCCGCGCGTTGTCGTCTGCGTCCCCTCCGGTGTCACGTCGGTCGAGAAGCGCGCCGTTTTTGAGGCTACGATCCAGGCCGGTGCCCGCCAGGCATACCTGATCGAGGAGCCCATGGCCGCTGCCATCGGCGCCGACTTGCCTGTCGAGGAGCCCACTGGCTCCATGGTCATCGATATCGGTGGCGGTACCACCGAGGTCGCCGTTATCGCCATGGGCGGTATCGTCGTGTCGCAGTCCATCCGCATTGCCGGTGACGAGTTTGATCAGGCCATCCTTACCCACGTTCGCGATGCCTATAACCTGGCTATCGGCGAGCGCACGGCCGAGGACATCAAGATCAAGGTCGGTTCTGCCGTGCCGCTCAAGGACGAGCTCGACGTCGAGGTCAACGGCCGCGACGTGATCACGGGCCTGCCCAAGACCGTGCGCATCGAGAGCGAGGAGATTCGTCGCGCGCTCAACAAGCCGCTCGACGAGATGGCCAAGGCCGTCAAGGACGCCCTCGACGCCACGCCGCCCGATCTTGCCTCGGATCTTATGTACTACGGCATCCTGTTGACCGGCGGCGGTGCGCTGCTGCGCGGTCTCGACGTGCGCTTGCGCGACGAGACCGGCGTTTCGGTCAACGTCAGCCCTACGGCGCTCGACAACGTCGTCAACGGCTGCGCCCGCGTGCTCGAGGCCAACGCGTTTGACGGTGGCTTCGTCCAGACCAATGCTTAATTTCCAAAAGGTGGATTCCATTTGGCACGATCTTCGGGTTTCTCTTCAAATCTGAATACCAAGCGACAATCAACGGGTATGCGCCCGTTGATTGTTTTCAGCGTAATTTCGGTGCTGCTGCTCACGTTTTACATTCGCGAGGGCGAGGCGGGGCCGATTCATGCCGTGCGTTCGGGCGTGACGACGATTACCTCGCCGGTGCGTTTTGTGGGCTCGGCTGTGGCTGCGCCCTTTAACGCAATCGGAAACGTGTTCTCAAACCTTACGGCTTCGCAAGACACCCTCGACGAGCTTAAGAAGCAAAACGAGGTCCTGACGTCAAAGGTTGCTGAGCTCTCCGAGGCTCAAAAGACCGCCGAGCGACTCGAGGGCCTGGTCGGTCTTCAGTCGACCTACAACCTCAAGTCCACCGCGGCTCGCATTGTCGGCGCTTCGGGTGATGCCTGGACCTCGACGGTCACCATCGACAAGGGCTCGGCCGACGGCCTTACCATCAACATGCCCGTGACGAGTTCTGCCGGTGTCATCGGTCAGATTATCGAGGTTTCGGCCAAGACCTCCACCGTTCGCCTGATTAGTGATGAGAACTCGGGCGTGTCCGCCATGGTGCAGGATACGCGCGCTCAGGGCATGCTGCAGGGGCAGCCCGACGGTACCCTGCGCCTGGAGCACGTGAGTGTCGATTCCGACGTGAAGGTGGGCGACATCATCGTGACCTCGGGCATCGGCGGCGTATTCCCCAAGGGCCTGCCGCTCGGTACGGTCTCGTCGGTGGAGAAGTCTGCCAACGATGTGTACTACACCATCGTCGTGCGCGCCCAGACAACGGCCGAAAACAACGAGGAAGTGCTGGTCATTACGTCGCTGACCGATGAGCAGTCGGCTTCGGATGAGGATGTGAGCAGCGCCAACAGTACGCCGCAGGGCACCTCGCGCGATGCGGCCACCAAGTCCAAAGACGAAAGCTCGGATGAAAACTCCGATGCGTCCGACACGACCGACTCGGGCTCGAGCGAATAGGGAGGCATGTCCATGGATCTACACGAACAGGGGACTGGCTCCCGCACTTTTGCGATTGCCGCCATTGTCTGCGTCCTGCTGCAGGCGGGCTTGGCGCCGCAGATCTCCATCGCGGGCGGTCGCGTCAACTTTATGATTATCCTGGTGTGCCTAAGTGTGTTTTCGGGCGATCCCACGCGGGCCGTCATCTGCGGTTTTTGCAGCGGCCTGTTCTACGACCTGTCGGCAGCCGTGCCGGTGGGCGTGATGTCGCTGTTGCTGACAGTGGGCAGCTTTGCCCTGACACACAGTGCCGCCGGTCAGACGGGCGGCACCCCGAGCGCTCGCGGCATCACGGTGGGCGCCTTTGCGCTTGCCATTAACGTGATCTACAGCATTATCTTGCTGTTTATGGGTCTGGAATCGAGTTTTGTCGTGGCGATCTTTGGACACGCCCTGCCGTCCTCGATTCTGACCGGTCTGGTCGCCGTTCCGTTTTTGATGTCCGGCGTCGCGCCGCAGTCTGGCTATGGGTTCTCCGCGCGCGGTGGGCGTCAGACGGGTATGCGCTTTAAGCCCAAGACCCGTAAGCTCAAATAGGGGAGGTCTGTAGATGTCTTCCCAGTTGACGGTTGTTGTCGCTGGCATCGTGCTGGTCGTGGCCATTGTGGTCGCGCTGGTCATCATGCGCCGCGGCGACTCTCGCTTTACCTACGACACGCAGCACGGAACGGCCCCGCGCGCCACCGAGGGCGAGGGCAATACGGCCGCTACGGCCTTCAAGGGCCGTTTTTCCATCCTCACCGCGGGCGTGGGTGCGATGTTTGCCGCGCTTGCCGTTAAGCTGTGGGGCATGCAGATGGTCTCGTCGGACTACTACGACAAGCAGGCCAAGAGCAATCAGACCCGTACCGTTACCACGCCTGCCGTGCGTGGCCGCATCTTGGACCGCAACGGCGTCGCGCTGGTGCAAAATCGCCCCTCGCTTGCCGTCGTCGCCTATCGTGACCTTGCCGACGACAAGGTACTGGTGCGTCATCTTGCCAACGTGCTCGGCATGCCGTATATCGCGGTGCTGCGCAACATCCAAGACAATTCCGAAGGCGCGCAGAGCCTGCATACGATCGCGACTGACGTGCGCCGCTCTACTGTCGCCTACATTCAGGAGCACGCCGGTGAGTTTCCCGGCGTGAAGATTGCCGAGCGCACCGAGCGCCAGTACCCGTATGGTGAGACCGCCTGCCATATTTTGGGCTATACCGGCACCATTACCTCCGAGCAGCTCGAGACGCAGAATAAGAAGTCGTCGGACGGCAACGATAGCGCGGCTGGCCAGATCTCGTATCAATCGGGCGATATTGTGGGCCAGGCGGGCGTAGAGATTTACTACGAAAATCTGCTGCAGGGCATTCGTGGTGAGCAGACCGTGAAAGTTGACGCCTCGGGTAACGTGACCGGTCAAGCCGGCGCCGTTCCCGCCAAGGCCGGTTCTGACATTAAGCTTACGCTCGATCTTAAGATTCAACAGGCCTGCGAGACGGCTCTGGCGAATGCCATTGAGCTTGCCAAGACCACGGGCCATAGCGATGCCGGCAACGGCGCCGTGGTGTGCCTCGATCCCAACAATGGTGAGATTCTGGGCATGGCGAGCGAGCCCAAGTTTGATCCGTCGGTGTTCATCGGCGGCGTTTCCAACGACGTGTGGACCGAGCTCAACGACGACAAGGGTTCGCATCCGCTGCTCAACCGCGCCATTAGCGGCCAGTATATGTCGGCTTCGACCATCAAGCCGCTCTCGGCTCTGGCCGGTCTTGAGTTTGGAACCTATACCTCTGGTCAGACTACGAACTGCACAGGCTATTGGACGGGCCTGGGCAAGTCATGGGGTAAGTACTGCTGGCTGCATTCCGGTCACGGCACCATGACGCTGCAATCGGGTATTGCCAACTCGTGCGACCCCGTGTTCTACGATATGGGCCTGTCTCTTATAC
>CABSNX010000076.1 GCA_902479205.1 uncultured Collinsella sp.
TCTCGTGGGCTCGGAGATGTGTATAAGAGACAGTTCCTGGTGAAGTGCCTGATCGACTTTGTCGTATGCGGCGTGATCGAGAACTCTTGCTCGCGTTCGCGTTTTAAGGTGCTTGGCAATCAGACCTGGGCCGTCGTGGGCATCGCCGTTCTGGCGTTTGTCTTCGTGGTCGTCGGCGTGTAGGAGAAGGGAGAAACAATGTCATTTGCAGTCAGTCTGTCCCTTCTCGGCTTGGTCGCTATCGCGGCCCCGATGGTGGCCTCGGTGCTCGTCGCCCTGTTCCCCCGTCCGTACGCCAAGTGGTTCAGCGTTTTGGGTGCCGCCGTCTCGACGGTCTGCACCATCGCCCTCGCCGCGAATTTCGCTGGCGCCGGCATGCCCGACACGCAGGTCCCCCTGATCTCGTTTGGGCAGACCCTCGTCATGGGATTCACCTTCGATCGCATGAGCACGCTGCTCGCGCCCGCCTTTGTGGGTATCGGCCTGCTTGTCGTGATCTATTCGATTCCCTATATGAGCGAGAATAACCGTGAGCATCCCGACGCACCGCGTCGTCGCTTCTACGCGTACCTCGCGACCTTCATCGGCGCCATGGCCGGTCTTGTGTACAGCTCGACCCTTTTGGGCCAGCTCGTGTTCTTTGAGATCACGGGTGCGTGCTCTTGGGGCCTCATTAGCTACTACATGACGCCTACGGCCAAGAAGGCCGGCATGAAGGCTCTGATCATTACGCATATCGGTGCGCTTGGCCTGTATCTGGGCGCCGCCATCGTGTTTGCCCATACCGGTACCTTCGCCATTACCGCGATTGCCGGCCTCGACGCCAAGCTCAAGGCTATCGTTCTTTTGCTCGTGCTGTTTGCGGCCTGGGCCAAGTCCGCACAGGTTCCCATGTACATGTGGCTGCCTTCGGCCATGGAGGCGCCGACGCCTGTTTCGGCCTACCTGCATGGCGCCTCGATGGTTAAGGTCGGCGTGTGCGTGTTCGCGCGTGCACTCGTCTCTGCCGGCGAGATCCCCGAGATCGTGGGTTGGGTCGCCATTATCGACGCCATGGTCACCATGCTCTTTGGCTTCCTTATGTACCTGCCGCAAAAGGATATGAAGCGTCTGCTGGCCTTTTCCACGATCGCCCAGCTCTCCTATGTGTTCTTTGGTCTGGGCCTTTCGGTCTTTGGCAGCCAGCTGGCCTTCGATGGCGCCGTCTGCCACATCTTTAACCACGCTTTCGCCAAGACGCTGTTCTTCCTGATCGCCGGTTCGTTCTCCTTTACGCTCGGCACGCGTATGCTGCCCAAGCTTCGCGGCATCGTAAAGAAGTACCCGATCTCGGGCGTGGGCTTCGGTGTCGCCGCGCTCGCTATTGCCGGCGTGCCGCCCATGAACACGTTCTTCTCGAAGTTCCAGATTATCGCCGGCGGCTTCTCTGTGGGTGCCGGCAACGTCGCGATCCTGGTGCTCGTGTGCATCATGGTCGCCGAGACCGTCGCCACCTTCGCCTGGTTCCTCAAGTGGATGGGCTATTGCCTGCCCGGCGAGCCGAGCGACGAGGTCGCTGCGGGAGCCCCGCTTCCCCGCGCGATGGCGTTCGTGTTCATCGTGCTCATCATCATGGTCATCGTCAGCGGCCCGCTTTCGGCCAGCTGGATCGGTTAGGAGGTAGAACGACATGGGTTATTCGATCGTCAACATCCTTGGCGGCCTTCTGATCGTCACGTCCACCATGGTGGTCGTCTCCAAGAACATCAAGCACGCCATTCGCTGGTATGCGGTGCAGTCGCTGGTGCTCGTGGGACTGCTCGCTACGCTCGGTGCTACTACCGGTGCGCAGGAGCTGCTTATGTGGGCCGGATCTGCCTTTATCACTAAGGTCGTCCTGGTCCCTTACATCCTCAACCGCGCATACAAGAAGATGGGCGAGCCGAGCGACGCATCGCTCAAGGCCGGCCTTAAGCCCGCGTGGGCCATCTGCATCATCGCCGTCGAGGTCGCGATCTGCTTTGCCGTTGTGACGCAGATCAGCCTGCCCACGGCCGAGGTCGCAACGCCTGCGCTCGCTATTAGCTTCGCTCACTTCTTCGTGGGCCTCACCTGCATCATCTCGCAGCGCAACATCATGAAGCAGATCTTTGGATACTGCCTTATGGAAAACGGCAGCCACGTGACGCTCGCGCTTTTGGCCCCCACCGCTCCCGAGATCATCGAGATCGGTATCGCCACCGACGCCATCTTTGCCGTCATCATCATGTCCATCGTCGTGCGTCGCATTTGGGACGACTCCCACTCGCTCGATGCGCGCGACCTGTCCGAGCTGAGGGGGTAGTCCATGGAAACGTTGATTCTCGCCCTGCTCGCGACTCCTTTGGTGTTCTCGCTGGTCATGGCGTTTTTGCCCAAGAACACGTCCTATAACGTGTTTGCCGGTCTCAACCTGGTCTCCGTCGCAGCCGTCCTGGTGCTGTCGATTATGACGGCCGGCGACGTCCTTATGAGCGGCGAAACCGCGAGCGCTCTTGGCCTGTGGTTCCACCTCGATTCGCTGGGCGCCATCTTTGTGCTGCTCATCGGCTTTATCGGTTTTCTTACGGGGCTGTTCTCGCTGCCCTATGTAAAGGCCGATATCGAGGAGGGCTCCATGCCCGCCGAGCGCGCCAAGCAGTATTTTGCGCTGTTTAGCCTGTTTGTGTTCACCATGCTGCTCGCGTGCCTGTCCAACAACATGATCCTCACGTGGGCCGCCGTGGAGGCAACCACGCTTTCCACTGTGTTCCTGGTGGGTATCTACAAGAACAAGACGGCCCTCGAGGCTTCTTGGAAGTATGCGATGGTCTGTACCGCCGGCGTGGCATTTGGCCTGTTCGGTACGCTGCTGATCTACGCCAACGCCGCCGACGTGATTCCCAACGCCCACGAGGCCGCATTCCTGTCGTGCGTGCTGCCGTATGCCGACCAGTTCGACCCGACGCTCATGCGCCTCGCCTTTGCGTTTATCGTGATCGGCTTTGGCACCAAGGCTGGCCTGTTCCCCATGCACACTTGGCTGCCCGATGCCCACTCTCAGGCTCCGAGTCCTGTCTCGGCCCTGCTCTCGGGTGTTCTGCTTAAGTGTGCCATGCTTGTGATCATGCGCTTCTACGGCTTTACCATCCAGGCCGTGGGTGCCGAGTATCCGCAACTTCTGCTGTTGATCGTCGGCACGCTGTCCATTTTGGTGGCGGCACTCTCGATGTTTCGCCAGGACGACCTCAAGCGCCGCTTTGCGTACTCGTCTGTGGAGAACGTGGGCGTTATCGCCCTGTGCCTGGGTATCGGTGGCCCGCTGGGTATCGCCGCGGCCCTGCTGCACTGCGTGTTCCACGGCTTTACCAAGACGCTTGCCTTCTGCGTGTCCGGCAACATCCAGCACGCCTTTGGCACGCGTAGCCTGGCCAAGATCCAGGGCGTCGTCGAGGTTGCGCCCGCAACCGCCGCGCTCGCCATCCTGGCGCTGCTCGGCCTTGCCGCCTTCCCGCCCTTTGGCATGTTCATCTCTGAGTTCCTGACTTTTGTCGCCGGTGTTACCGCCGGTCCCATGTGGCTGGTCGTCGTGGTCGCCCTCGGTCTTACCGTGGCCATCTCCGCGCTCACCCGTATCGCACTCAAGTCGGTATTCGGCCATGCGCCCCAGGGCATGGGCAAGCATGAGGCCCCGGCGCTCATGCTTATCCCCGAAATCATCCTGGCTGTCATGATCTTGTGGTTTGGCATTGCCACCCCGCTGCCCCTCGTGCACGGTGTGGAGACCGCTACCGGCATCGTGCTCGAGCAGAGCACCGAGGAACTTCACGCGACGCCGATGTACCGCGCTGTGTTCGGTACCGAGACCGCTCAGAGCGAGGTGGAGTAACGAATGATTGAAACTGAGAACAAGGTGTATGCCCGTCGCTGCGAGAGCCATGTCGAGGCCCTGCGCCGCGCCGTTCCGGGCTGCATCGAGAAGGTCGAGTGGCAGTGCGAGGACCAGCTGACGATCACCGTCAAGCAGGACAAGCTGCCCGAGGCCGTCCACTACCTGTACTACGAACGCTACGGCTGGATCCCCGTGATCATCGGCAACGACGAGCGCAGCCTGTGCGGCCGTTATGCCGTGTACTACGTCATCTCCATGGAGGGGGAGGACCCCGGCTGGGTGACCGTGCGTGCCGAGGTCGATCCCGCCAAGATGACGTTCCCGTCCGTGACGCCGTTCGTTCCCGCCTGCGTGTGGGGCGAGCGCGAGCTGCGCGATATGTTCGGCCTGATCCCCGAGGGTCTGCCCGATCGTCGTCGCCTGGTGCTGCCCGACGATTGGCCCAGCGGCCTGTACCCGCTGCGCAAGGACTCCATGGACTACCGCTTCCGTCCCGCTCCCGCGAGCGACATGGAAAACTACGAGTTCTTGGCCGATACCAAGGGCAAGGAGACGACGCTCGTTCCCATGGGCCCGTTGCACATTACCTCCGACGAGCCTGGCCACTTCCGCCTGTTCGTTGAGGGCGAGACGATCGTCGACGCCGACTACCGTCTGTTCTACGTGCACCGCGGCATGGAGAAGGTCGCCGAGACGCGCCTGAACTATGACGCCGTGACGTTCCTCGCCGACCGCATCTGTGGCATCTGCGGCTGCGCCCACTCGGTGGCCTATGCCGAGGCCGTCGAGCGCGCCCAGGGCATCCATGTCCCGCCGCGCGCCCAGTACATCCGCGCCATCATGCTCGAGGTCGAGCGCCTGCACTCGCATCTGCTCAACATTGGCCTGGCGTCGCACTACACGGGCTTCGACTCCGGCTTCCAGCAGTTCTTCCGCGTCCGCGAGAAGTCCATGGACCTGGCCGAGAAGCTCTCCGGTCACCGCAAGACCTATGGCCTCAACGTGATTGGCGGCGTGCGTCGCGACATTTTGGCCGAGCAGAAGCTCTCCACGCTCACGACCATCCATCAGCTGCGCTCCGAGGTTCAGGAGCTCGTCGACGTCTTGCTCTCCACGCCCAACTTTATCGAGCGTACGAGTGGCATCGGCATTCTGGACCGCAAGATCGCACGCGACTTCTCGCCGGTCGGCCCGCTCATGCGTGGTTCGGGCTATGCCCGCGATGTGCGCTTTGACCATCCCTTCGACGGCTACGCCGATCCGGATATTCAGAAGATGCATGCTGCCACGGCAGACACCTGCGATGCCTTCGGCCGTACCGCCGTCCGCATCCAGGAGGTCTACGATTCGATCGACATGATCGAGACCATGCTCGAGAACTGCCCGTCGGGCCCCATCCTCACCACGGATTGGGAGTACACCCCGCACAAGTACGCCATCGGCGCCACCGAGGCACCGCGCGGCGAGGACGTGCACTGGGCCATGCTCGGCAACAACCAGAAGTGCTACCGCTGGCGCGCCAAGGCCGCCACGTACAGCAACTGGCCGGTCCTGCGCTACATGTTCCGCGGCAACACCGTGGGCGACGCGGCGCTGATCGTCGGCTCGCTCGACCCGTGCTACTCCTGCACCGACCGCGTGACGGTGACCGATGTCGCCGCCAAGCGCGACCACGTGCTCGACAAGGAGCAGTTCGAGAACGTCTGGCGCGACAAGTCGCCGCTTGCGGGCGAGGGCACCATGGCCGCTCCGCTCGATGAGGAGGCGCTCTAATATGCTGAAGCTTTGGAAGGTCAACGCCAAGGCCGGCGACGCGACGGTCAAGTACCCGTTTGCGCCGTTCCCCACCAACAAGGACATGCGCGGCAAGCCCGAGCACAACGCCGAGCTCTGCATCGCCTGCGGTGCCTGCGGCGTGGCGTGCCCGGCCGATGCCATTCGCATGGACACCGACCTTGCGGCCGACACCATCACCTGGTCGATCGACTACGGCCGCTGCATCTTCTGCGGCCGCTGCGAGGAAGCCTGCCCCATGGAGGCCATCAAGCTCACCGAGGAGTTTGAGCTGGCCGTCATGAGCAAGGACGACCTCACCAGCAAGAGCGTCTATACGCTCGAGCACTGTTCGCGTTGCGGCAAGCCGTTTGCCCCGCACAAGGAGATCGACTACGCCAAGCGCCTGCTGCAAAAGGCCGGCGGCATGGAGGCCGAGCAGGCTGCCCGTACCGTCGGTATGTGCCAGGAGTGCAAGCGCGAGCTCGACGCCCTGCGCGCCGCCTCGGCCGTAAAGACCGGCAACGCTGCCGGCATGGCTGCCAACGAGACGCTTGCGTCCGGTGAGCCCCAGGGCCCCGGCATGGAGTATCTGGGCGGCCACGGTGTGAACCCGGAGTATATCGACCGCGAGCTTAACCCCGATGCGCCCGAGATTCCCGCCGGTCCGGCGCCGGTCGAGGGTATCATCATGGATTTTGAAACGAAGGAGGAGTAACCATGGCCGAACCCACGCTTCTGCCCGAGCGGCTTCAGTACCGCCCGACCAAGATCGAGCTCGACGAGAGCATCGAGAAGGCCAAGGCGACCCTTCTTAAGAAGATTAAGCGCTCGGTGTACGTCTACCGCGTTGACTGCGGCGGCTGCAACGGCTGCGAGATCGAGATCTTCGGTTCCATCACGCCCGTCTTCGACGTCGAGCGCTTTGGCATCAAGGTCGTGCCTTCGCCCCGTCACGCCGATGTGCTGCTGTACACCGGTGCCGTGACGCGTGCCATGCGCATGCCGGCCCTGCGCGCCTTTGAGGCCGCGCCCGATCCCAAGATCGTGGTGTCCTATGGCGCGTGCGGCTGCACCGGCGGCATCTTCTACGACAACTACTGCGTCTGGGGCGGCACGGACAAGATTTTGCCGGTCGATGTCTACATCCCCGGCTGCCCGCCCAGCCCCGCGCAGACCATCTACGGCTTTGCCATGGCGCTCGGTCTGCTGGACCAAAAGCTCCATGCCGAGACCACGGTGGAGGCCGCCGGCGAGCAGGCCGATATCCTGCACCCTGGCGTGCCGTACAAGCTGCGCGTTGCCATCGAGCGCGAGGCTCGCGCCATGAGCGGCTATCGTTACGGCCGCGACCTGGCCAATGAGTTCATGGATACGCTCGAGGGCGCGCCCAAGGGCGATATCCGCGGTGCCATGGCGCTGCTCATCGACAAGCAGGACGATCCACGCCGCGTCGAGGTGTACTCGGCGCTGCAGGATCTGGTGCTGGCCGGAGGTCGCTAGATGGAGCTCACGGACCGCTCTGGTTACTTTGCGGGCCCCGGCATGCTCGGCGGCTCCTTTGGCGATGCCTCGCGCGCAAGCGACGAGGCCGCCGAGGGCGTCGCCGACCCCTGCCTGGACCACGCGCCCGACCAGGTGGTCTTCTATGAGCTCACGCGTAAGTTTGTGGAGACCGAGGAAGACGTTCCCCAGGAGGCCTGCGACGTGCTGTACTACACGCTCGCCGTGGGCCACCACACCGGCGTGCTCGATTGCTTTGAGCCGCGCCTGTCGGTGCCGGTGGATGTGTTCTATTCGCTCGTCGACGCGCTGCCGGAGGGGGAGGCCAAGACCAAGTTCGAGGCCATCCGCTCCTTTGGCGAGTGCCAGCTCGACAAGGCGGCGGTGCCGTCGCTGCTCGAGGCCTGCGACACGCTGCTCGACGAGCGCGGTTTTCGCGGGTCGGCCAAGGCCGGCATCTCGGTGTTCGACGACGACTTTGGCCTGCATGCCCAGCAGGTCGCGTTCTTAATGAAGTTCCGCGATTTGGTGGAGCGCGTGCGCGATGTGTCGGGCGTGTATCTGACGGGGAGGTTGCAGTAATGGGTCGCGTTGTGGATGGTCGTGTGAACGGCGCCCCGTTTGCGGGTATCGTGCTCACGGCGGGAAGCGTGCTGCGTGCCGACGATGCCGCCGGCCCCGTGCTCTCCAAAAAGATGGAGGACACGCCCATCGCCGGCTGGTACACCATCGATGGCGGTCAGACGCCCGAGGATGACATCATCGAGGTCAAGCGCGAGCGTCCGCCTCGCCTGGTCTTGGTCGATGCCGCCGACATGGCGCTGCCCGTCGGGTCCATCCGCTTGCTCGATAAGCGCGATGTGGCCCGCAAGTCGATGTTCACCACGCATTCGCTCCCTTTGTCGATTCTGATCGAGGAAATCGAGCAATCGTGCGAAGATATCGTCTTCATAGGGATTCAGCCGGGCGACACGGAGTTCTACAACCCCATGTCCCCGGAAGTCTTTGACGCCGTCGACGCCGTGTACGACGCCGTGGCCGCCAACGACTTTTCCCACTTTGTCCGCTTGGGGCAAGAGCAATAGGAGCGCTTGTCCCTGCTGATTAGGAAAGAAGTGATTGACATGGCAGATTCCAAGGCAGAATATCCCGCTCCCGATTGCCTGGCGCCTGCTGCGATCGAGGCCAAGACCGAGGCCGCCGGCGTGACCAAGGCCAACCTGCCGGTCGCAAAGGCCTTTCTGTTGGCAATGTTCGCCGGCGCGTTCATTGCCTTCGGCGGCCTGTTCTTTACCGTGTTCTTGAGCGATAGCACGCTGGGCTGGGGCGCCCAGCGCGTCGTGGGCGGCCTGTGCTTTTGCCTGGGCCTGGTGCTCGTGCTGGTGTGCGGCGCCGAGCTGTTTACTGGCAATTCGCTTATGGTCTGCGCACTCAAGAGCAAAAAGATCACCCTGGTCCAGATGCTCAAGGCTTGGGTTGTTGTATGGGTCGGTAACTTTGTCGGTGCCCTGTTCATCGTCTTTTTGGTGTACATGGCCGGCATTTACAAGCCTGTCTCTTATACACATC
>CABSNX010000077.1 GCA_902479205.1 uncultured Collinsella sp.
CTGATCGGTCTCGTGGGCTCGGAGATGTGTATAAGAGACAGCGTCAAGACCGCCGACATGAGCCTGGTCGACTACCTGGGCATCGGCCCGCTCCACGAGACCGAGACCAAGCGCGATTGCGGACGCGCAGCCGACGGCTCTATCATCACCAAGAGCTTTGAGGACCTGGCCGCACTCCACGCGGCAAGCCCCGTGCCCATCGTGGTGGGCGGCGGCGTCAAGACGGCCGACCTGCCGCAGCTTAAGGCCACCGGCGTCGACGGCTTCTTTGTGGTGAGCGCCGTCTGCAGCGCCGACGACCCCCACGCCGCAGCCAAGGAGCTCGTCGACACCTGGCAGCAGGCATAAGTCTAGACCGAGCATTTGCTCCGCAGCCTCATATCTTCAATAACGGAAAGCGCATCCCAGTTTGGACGTCCATTCTGGGATGCGCTTTCCGCATGCGACCCTTACCCCGCCAGATACGCTTTCAACGCCGGCAAAGTCGCCTCCGCATCGCGGCGACCGACCTGGTAGATGCGCTCGAGCTCATCCGGTTCGCGGCACAGTGACGGCACCTTCACCGATTCGCTCGGCCGCACCACAAAGATATCGCCGGCAGCCTCGCGACGTGCCAGGTCATCGAGCGTGGCATTGTAAACCTCATGCCGATGCTCAAGCGCTGCGACAAACTCCGGGTAGTAACGGAACACGCGACGCAGCATGGGCATCACGCTGTTGGGCTGCTTCACAAAGCCCGCCGGCTGCGTGAGTACCACGATATTGCGGTCATACCCCTGTGAAAACAACCAAGCGCTGGGAATGGAATCAGCCACGCCACCATCCAGATACTTATGCCCGTCAATAGCAACGGGACGCGTCGCCACGGGAATCGCCGACGACGCCCGGATCCACTCGATATCGCGCTCATCGCCATAAGGCAGGTCGTGGTAGACGGCCTTGCCCGTCTCGATATCGGTGCACACGCACGTAAACCGCATGGGGCAGGCGCGATATGTCTCCAGGTCGATGGGATCGCGCTCGATGGGCACCTCGTGATAGGCAAAATCGGCATTGAACATATCGCCGGTCCGCAGCCAGCTTGCTACACCCGCATAGCGCTTATCGGCACAATAGGCCTTGTTATAGCGAATGGCGCGGCCGATCTGGCGCGATTTAAAGTTGTAGCCAAACGCCGCGCCCGCCGAGACACCCACCATATGGTCGCAGGTCAAACCGTGCTCCATCCAAACGTCGAGCACGCCCGCCGTATACATACCGCGGTAGCCGCCTCCCTCGAGTGCAAGCCCCACCGTGCGCGTCATATTTGGCTGTGTCATGCGACCATCTCCGTTCCTGCGTTTAAAACCGGGACAAGTATACCCGTCAACATATACCGCCCCAGTCGCATTTTTCATGCGCACCCAGGCGTTGCGGTTTGGCGAATAATAGCCGCCCGTAGCATGTACACCCATATATAATTCTGCACTGTTGTTTATACTACTCAGCAGTTATCAACAGCGAACATTAGCCGGTAAATTAACCCAACAACGCAGCAAGGCGGGGGCCTGGATACACGCAAAGCGCCGAACAACAACGCGTGTGCACAACGAGCTCGCCCGACGCAATTCGCCCGACCTCAGAAAGCCGCTTACGACATGGATACTGTCAGCAATTACACCGAAACGCTCGAAAAGACCGTCCGCGACCTTCTCAAGCGTCAGGAGGATCTGATCAGGACCGCCTTTACCGACCAGCTTACCGGGCTTGGCAACCGTGGCGGCTTTGCCCGCTCCCTCGAGGAGCTCTGGGAGCAGGACACCCCCGTTACCATGGCGTACGTCGATATCGACAACCTCAAGCACTGCAACGACGTCTTTGGGCATGACGAGGGCAACCGCTACATCTTGCAGGTAAGTCTCTATCTCAAGCTGTATATGAAAGTGGACGAGGCGGCGTTTCGCATAGGCGGCGACGAGTTTGCCATCCTATCTACGATTGCAACCGAGGACGACCTCGCCGAACGTCTGGAACGCTGCCGAACGGTCCTGCTCAAAAACAACGATTCCGAGATGCCCCGCTCGTTTAGCTATGGAGTGTCGTATGCCGACCCCGCCCTGGGCGAAGCCCCCAATCGCATGACGCTCGATGCCGACCATCGCATGTACGACTACAAGCTACGTCATGCCATGCACCTCGATCGACGCAATATCACGCAAGTTCACGCCGACGACTTCGAAATAAGCGATCGAATTTTTGACGCCTTTTCGATGCTCAACGAGGGCCGTTATTTCTTTATCGAGAACTTGGACAAACATCGCACCCTTTGGTCACAAGGTGCCTTGCGCGATCTTGGCCTTCCCTCGGAGCACATAGACAACTGTCGCGATTACTGGAAAACGCGCGTCCATCCCGACGACCTTGAGGCCTGCATCAACGACATCGACCAAGTCTACAACGGCACCAAGCACCGTCGCGTCATGCAGTATCGTGTGCGCAACGCCGTCGGCGACTACGTCCTTTGCCGTGCTCGCGGGTTTCGTATCGACGGCGACGGAAATGTCCCCTCGCTCTATGTCGGCGAGCTCGTCAACCACTCACTTGCCGAAACCGTCGACGCTGCCACAGGCCTCGGAACGCAGCGCATGCTGGCCAACGCCATCGACGCCTGCCGCCGCGATCGTTGCGAGACAGGGCTTATAGCGGTGCGCGTTCGTGGCACGACAAAGCTCAACGAGCTCTACGGGGCCGAGGCTGTCGACAACATGCTTGCCGAATACGCAGGCCGCATGCTGTCGATCACTCGCGGCAGGAGCCGGGTCTACCGTTCACGAAGCGTTCAGTTCGTCGTGCTCAGCAACGACCTAGACCACGAGGCATTCGAGCAACTGACCCGCCACCTTAAAGAGGCCGTTTTCGCTCCTGTTCGAATCGCAGGCGACACCATTACTCCCGTCTGCCTTGTCGTCCCGGCCTTTTACGAGCACTTAACCCATCAAGCGACCGCCGTTTTAGGCGAACTCGACCGTCGCCTTCGCACGGCCGGCGGGCTTGTTCCCAACGACAGCCTCCCCATACCCGAGGCGGAGCGCAAAAGCGCCATAGCCGAACGTATCGACTCGCTCACGGGTCTCTATCGACCCAGCGAGTTTATGCGGCGCGCCAACGCATTTCTCGAGGCAAGGCGCAACGGCACCTGGTGCATCGCCACGGTCGACATGGGCCACATGCGCCTGTTTAATGAATGGTATGGACAGGCCGAAGGCGACCGCCTGCTTGCCGATGTGGGCACGGTCCTCAAGGACATCGAGAATGCCGATATGGGCGTCGCAGGGTACTGGGGCCAAGATGACTTTTGCGTACTCATCCCCTTTAAGCACATCACCGTCCATCAAATCTACAACCGCGTTCGCGAGGCAGTAGCCAGGCATGATGGCGGCGTAGGTTTTTGGCCGTCCATGGGCATTTACCCCATCGATTCCAATGAGGAGATCACCATCGATGCGCAGGCAAAGGCCATGTTTACCAATCGGCGCGCAAAAAACGACTTTAAGGAGCGCATTGCCATTTTTTGCCCCGAGGAGTACAAGCGCGAAATCGCGTTCAACCGCACGCTGACCGAATTCCAGTACGCGCTGTCAAATGGTCGCATCACGTACTATCTTCAGCCCCAGGTCGATATGGAAACCGGCGAGATTATTGGCGCCGAAGCACTCACCCGCTGGATTAACAAGGACGGCTCTCTCATTTCGCCCGCAACGTTTATCCCCGCACTCGAGGAAAGCGGCTTTGTAGTGACGCTCGACAAATATGTTTGGCAGGGCGTCGCCATGTGGCTCCGCGAGCGCCTCAATCGAGGACTTCGCGTGGTTCCGATTTCCCTCAATGTGTCGCGCGTAGACATTCTTGCCTGCGATGTCGCCGAGCATATGGGGTCGCTCGCCGCCCAGTACAACCTGCCGCCCGAACTCATGCACATCGAGATCACCGAGACGGCTTATACGGGAGAATCCGAGGCCGTGGATAAGCTGACCGCGGATCTGCACACCCGCGGCTTCTCGACCTATATGGACGATTTTGGCACCGGTCAGTCCACGCTCGCGATGCTCAAGAACGTCAACGTCGACGTCATCAAGCTCGACCGCACCTTTGTGCCCACCGACCGCGATCAAGGCCGCAGCACGCAAATCATTTCATCGATGCTCGAAATGGCGCAGTCGCTCCATCTGCCCGTCGTGGTCGAAGGCGTCGAGACAAATGAGCAGGCGAACATGCTACGACAAATGGGCGCCCGCTACGCTCAGGGCTTCCTCTACTACCGCCCCATGCCGGCGAAGGATTTTGAGGCATTGCTCGATGGTGGCAATAACAACTGATACGCTCGCGCGCAAAACGCCACCGTCGAAGGGGACATTTGTCTCCATTAGCTAACTTATATCCCCAATTCAAACCGAATTGGGGATATGATACAAACCGTTGTTCCGCCCAAGGAGGTTATCCATCATGAACGAGTCATATCGCCTGGGCGAGCAATCGATTATTGCCTATCTTCAGCGACTTGCGAACGGCGTCTCGGCCGCTGAACTCGATGTTGCCGCGCTGCCTGCTGGGCTACGCGCCGTTGGCGAGCAACTGCAAAAGACGCATGCCATCCTGCAACAAGAGCGCCAGCTGCTTGAGCGTAACGCCTATATCGACCCGCTCACCAACTTGGGCAACCGCAACGGATTCGACCGTCACGTCGAGCAACTCTGGCGCAAAGGCGACCCCTTCACCTGCGCCTATATTGACATCGACCATCTCAAACATTGCAATGATAGGTTTGGCCACGCCGAAGGCAATCGCTATATTCTGGGCATCTGCCGCACGCTCTCCGAAACCATGGAGCACGATGAGATGCTGTTCCGTATCGGTGGAGACGAGTTTGTGCTCATCTCGCTCTCCGCAAACGAGATTGAACTCGAGCAGCGCTTGGAGCAGGTACGTACCAGGCTGATCGAGGCGAGCTCAGGTGGCAAGGCGCCCATGATCGGCAGCTTTAGCTTTGGCTGCTCGCGCGTCGATCCACTTGCTGGCGACACGCGTCGCCAGATGACAATGGATGCCGATCGCAAGATGTATCGCTATAAGCTTATGCATCGTGTGCAGCAACCGAAAGACGATGACGCGCCGCAACGCCCAATCGTCGATCAGCTTCCCTGCAACGACCGGGTGTTCCAAGCGATCTCCATGAGCTCCGAGACGCGCTATCCGTTTATCCTCAATCTCGATACGGGAGAATCGCAATGGTCGGTTAACGCCGTGCGCGATTTTGACCTGCCCTCCCAGCACCCTTTTAACTCACTCGACATGTGGCTCGCCCGCGTTCATCCCGAGGACCGCGACAACGTACGTGTCGAGCTCGACATGGTGATAAACGGCACGTGGCACTTCCACTACATGCAGTATCGCGTAATGGATGCCACCGGAAAATACGTGCTTTGCGACTGCACGGGCTACCGCTTGGACGGCACCGATACCGAGCCCGGCATGTATGTGGGCATTATCATCAACCGAAGCTTGGCAGATACGACCGATTCCGTGACCGGCTTGGGCGATATTCACGCCCTGGTCAACGCCATTGGCGAAATGCGTCGCGTGGCGCGCAAGGCTGGTTTGATCGCCATCAAAATCGACGATATCGCTCAGGTCAATGCCCGCTTTGGCTTTGATGCGGGCGACCGCGTTTTGGCAGAATGTGCCGCCTGTCTGGTGGAATGCTCGCGCGGTAAGGGTCGTATGTTCCGCTCGACGGGGCCGATGTTCGTGGCTCTTTTCGACGACTTTGATCCCGAAGAAACCGATGCGATTGCAGAGGAAATCGAGCGGTTCCTGGGTTCGCCCGTGCTCTTTGGCCCATTTGAATATCAGCCGCCCATTCGCGTGGCCACGCTCCATCTGGACGGCGTCGACCGTCAGCCCGTTTCCATTTTGAACGAGCTCAAAGCGTTGCTCGGGAAAGCCGTGCAGGTGCCAGGTACCAAACTGGATTAGCACCGCGCCCACACCGCCTCCCCCATCGTGCGATAATCCTCTGCAGAAGTCACCAAAAGCAGAGGGAGTTTGTGATGAAGGTTCTTTTGGTCAATGGCAGCCCCAAGGCAAACGGCAACACCGCCCGCGCACTCGCCGAAGTCGCCGAGCAACTCAATGCCGAAGGCATTGATACCGAGGTGTTTCAGCTGGGCACCAAGCCCATTCGCGACTGCATTGGCTGTGGTCAGTGCGGCAAGCTCGATTGCCGCTGCACCTTTGACGATGACGTGGTGAACGAGCTGATCGCTGCCGCCGAGCAGGCAGATGGCTTTGTCTTTGGCTCGCCCGTCTACTATGCGCACCCCAGCGGGCGCATCCTTTCGGCCCTCGATCGCGCATTCTATGCCGGCAGCAAAGCCTTTGCACACAAGCCGGGCGCTGCCGTCGCCGTTGCCCGTCGCGGCGGCACGTCGACCACCTTCGACGTGCTCAATAAGTACTTCACCATCAACCAGATGCCCGTGGTTGCTTCCACGTACTGGAACAACGTGTTTGGCGCCATGCCGGGCGAGGCCGCCCAGGACGCCGAGGGCCTGGCCACCATGCGCAACATCGGCAAGAACATGGCCTGGCTCCTGCATTGTATCGAGGCAGGACAGGCCGCCGGTATCGAAGCCCCCGAAGCCGATCGCGAGCGCACCAACTTCATCAGGTAGAACGGCGGAACAAATACATGAACGTGCAAATTTTTGGCACCAAAAAGTCTTTCGATACCAAGAAAGCACAGCGCTTCTTCAAAGAGCGCCGCATTAAGGTGCAGTTTATTGACCTTAAGGAAAAGGAGATGAGCAAGGGCGAGCTCACGAGCGTGATGCAGGCGGTCGGCGGTATCGACAAGCTGCTCAACCCCAAGGCCAAGGACGAGGAGACGCTCGCGCTCATCCAGTACCTCACCCCCAGCCAGAGCTTCGACAAGTTGCTCGAGAACCAGCAGGTTCTAGCCGAGCCCATCGTGCGTAACGGCAAAAAGGCCACCGTCGGTTATTGCCCCGATGTATGGGGAGCCTGGGAGTAGCCTGTGTTATTTGCCAGCGCGTGGGTATAAGAGCAGGCGTTTGGCATATGATTCAACTGTAAGCCATGTCTAACAAAGGAGGGCACATGCCCAACAAACCCGTGAAAATCATCATGCTTACCGGATACCTCGGTGCCGGCAAGACCACGCTGCTCAACCACATCCTCGCTAACGATGGCGGTATCCGCGCCGCCGTAATCGTCAACGATATCGGCGAGATCAATGTGGACGCCAGCCTCATCGCCGACGGCGGCCTTTCCGAGACCGACGACCTCATCCCGCTCACCAACGGCTGCATCTGCTGCACGCTTTCGGATGACCTGGCCAACCAGCTGCAGGGCATCGCCGATTCGGGCAACTTCGATTACATCATCATCGAGGCCTCGGGCATTTGCGAGCCCATCCCCATCGCCTACACCATCTCGAGCTTCTGCGACGAGGCCAAGGTGGGCGGCGAGCCCAAGCTCGCGCTCGACAACATCGTGGCCGTGGTCGACTGCGCCCGCATGTACGACGAGTTCAACGGCGGTCGCGACCTGCTGGCCGAGGATATCGACGAGGACGACATCGAGAGCCTGCTCATCCAGCAGATCGAGTTCTGCTCCACGCTGATCCTCAACAAAACCGATACCGTGAGCTCTGAGCAGATCGCCGAGCTCAAGGCTATCGTGCGCAGTCTGCAGAAGGACGCCGTGATCGTCGAGGCTCAAAACGGCGAGGTTCCCATGGAGGAGCTGCTCGATACCGACCGCTTCGACTTTATGCGCGCCTACAACTCCGCCGCCTGGATCGATGCCATGGAGCATCCCGAGGAGCACGACGACCCCGAGGTGCTCGAGTACGACATCGAGACCTTTGTTTACTCGCGCCGTAAGCCGTTTGACCTGAAGAAGTTCACCGATTTTGTTGAGCAGGAGTGGCCCGACGAGGTCATCCGCGTCAAGGGTCCGCTGTGGCAGACCGGCGATCCGGACATGTGCTACATGTTCGAGCAGGCTGGCCACCAGATGCGCCTGATGGAGAACGGCCTGTTCGTTGACTCGGCGCCCGAGGGCGAGAAGCAGAAGATCATCGACGAGAACCCCGAGATCATGCAGATTTGGGACGACGAGACGGGCGACCGCATGACGAGCCTGTGCATCATCGGCCGTCACATGGACAAGGATGCGCTCATCGCCTCCCTCGATGCCTGCCTGACCGACTGGCACCGCGCCTAGGTTTATCCAAGCGGGCATTTTTCCGCCTACGCAACCGCCAAACCACCACGAAGGTGCCCTTCGTGGTGGTTTTTCGTTCTGAGCCAAGGAGATTCATGTTCAATATCGTGCTGTACGCACCCGAGATTCCGGCCAATACGGGCAATATCGGCCGCACCTGCGTGGTTACCGGTGCCCGCCTGCATCTGGTGGAGCCGCTGGGCTTTTCGCTCGATGACAAGACGGTGCATCGCGCCGGCCTGGGCTACTGGCAAAACTTGGACGTGACGACCTATGCCGGCTGGGAGGATTTCCTTGCCCGCAACGGCCTCTCCCCCGCCGACGAGCGCCTGCATCTGCTGACCAAAAAAGCACGCCGCACCTATGCGCAGAGTACCTACCGCGATGGCGACTATTTGGTCTTTGGCAGCGAGAGCTCGGGCAT
>CABSNX010000078.1 GCA_902479205.1 uncultured Collinsella sp.
GTGCTTAACGTGGTACTTAACGGCAAGCACGAGGTCATCGGCTCCTTTGCCGGCGACATCCACAAGGCGCACGAAGCTGGCTGCGAGTTCGTGAAGAGCCTTGCCGGCGTTGAGCCCGTCGAGTGCGAGATTGCCATCACCACCAACGGCGGCTACCCGCTCGACCAGAACATCTACCAGGCTGTAAAGGGCATGTGCTCTGCCGAGGCCACGCTTCCCGAAGGCGGCGTGATTATCGACGTTGCCGGTTGCGCCGACGGTCACGGTGGCGAGGGCTTCTATCACAACATCGCCGACAACGATCCGGCAGAGTTTGAGCGCGCCTGCATCGATCGTCCCAAGGACGAGACCCTGCCCGACCAGTGGACGAGCCAGATTTTCGCCCGCATATTGGCACATCACCCTGTGATCATGGTCACCGACCTGTGCGATCACCAGATGATCAAGGATATGCACATGACGCCGGTCAACACCCTCGAGGAGGCGCTCAAGCTCGCCTTTGAAATGAAGGGTGCCGATGCCAAGGTTGCCGTCATTCCCGATGGCCTGGGCGTTGTCGTCGCGCAGCACTAGTGCGTGGCCCAAACGAATCGTTTATAACCGACAAGAAAGATAAGGTTTTATGCTTACCAAACTCCTCTGCGAATTCGGCGCAACGGCCCTCATGATCATCTTTGGCGTGGGCGTACATTGCGATACCGTGCTCAAGGGCACCAAGTATCAGGGCTCCGGCCATATGTTTGCCATCACCACTTGGTCTTTTGGCATCTCGGTCTGCCTGTTTGTCTTTGGCGGTGCCGTGTGCATGAACCCCGCCATGGTGCTTGCCCAGTGCATCGTCGGCCTGGTGCCGTGGAGCAGCTGCATCCCCTTCATGATTGCCGATATGCTCGGCGGCTTTGCGGGCGCCGTGATCGCGTGGTTGATGTATGCCGATGAGTTCAAGGCTTCCGATGGCGTCGTCGACCCCATTGCCCAGCGCAACATCTTCTCGACCAACCCCACCACCGAGGGTACGAACTACGCCCGTAACTTCTTCTGCGAGGCTATCTGCACCTTTGTGTTCATCAGCGCCATCCTCGCTGCCGCTAACCGCGCCGGCGAGAACGTTCTGATGCTCGCCATCTGCGTCGGCCTGATCGTTTGGGCCGTTGGCATGGGCATGGGCGGCATCACCGGCTTCGCCATGAACCAGGCTCGTGACCTTGGTCCTCGCATGGCCTATCAGGTGCTGCCGATCAAGAACAAGGCTGACAACAACTGGAAGTACGGCCTGCTTGTTCCTGGCATCGCGCCGTTTGTCGGTGCCGCTCTGGCCGCGCTGTTTGTGCATGGTTTCTTGGGCATGTTCTAGTCTGAGGCTACATAGTTGTCCGCTGTCCGCATGGGGTAACTTCCCAGCGCGTCCTCGGACATGCAAAAAGGCTCGCTGCGCACTTCGTGCGGCGAGCCTTTTTGCGTCCTGCGGAGTGCGCTGGGAAGTTACCCCATGCGGACAGCTGCGGGGTCTTTGTTGCGTTCGTACAAGCAACCCAACATATATATCTGAATTTGGATGGGAGGGGCTTGTTGCTGGTAGGGGCGTTGGGCTGCTGTTGGCACTTTGGGAAGGGATAGTTACTTAGCCGAAGAGGGGCTTTATGGCTGAGAGGTAGTCTTTGGCTACGTCGGCTTTGTTTGCTTGGAAGTTGTGCCAGGCCCACCATTGGAACATTCCTACGAAGCTTGAGGCTATGTGGTGTAGTAAGAAGCTGCGGTCCATGGTGCCGGCGGGGCCGTTTGGGTCGGTAGGGACGGTTTCGGCTGCTCGGGCCATGATGGTCTTGCGGAGGCTGTCGGCGAAGATGCGTGAGCCGGCGCCGGCTACGAGGGCTCGGACGCCCTGGCGACGCTCCCAGAGATTGTTGAGAATATGCTCGATCTGCACGAGTGGGTCGTCGAGCGGTGTGCCATCGTCGTCGAGGGCGTGGGTGCAGATGTCGCTCACGAGCTCGGATAGTAGGTCGTCTTTGCTCTTAAAGAGGCCGTAGAATGTCGCGCGGCCTACGTGAGCGCGCGCGATGATGTCGCCGACGGTGATCTTGCCGTAGTCCTCCTCGCGAAGGAGCTCGGAAAACGCCGTGACAATAGCGGCGCGGCTTTTGGTTTTGCGGGCATCCATGGCTATGCATCCACGTGAACAAGCAGGCAACGGAGCGTGCCGGAGCAGCCCTCGTAGGGGCGCTTGCCGGCGCCGTAGCCGACGGCTTCGATGCGGTAGCGGGCCGGCAGATGCTCGGACGTGCGCAGTGCGGCGACGATGGCGGCGCCCGTGGGCGTTACGAGCTCGCCGGCGACCGGTGCGGGCGTGAGGGCGATATTGCCTGCTTGGCATAGGTTGACGACGGCGGGCACCGGGATGGGCATAAGGCCGTGGGCACAGTGGATGGTGCCGTGACCCTCGGAGAGCGACTCGACGACAATATCCTCGATGCCCAGGTCGTCGAGGCAGATGGCAACAGAGCAGACGTCGACGATGGAGTCGACGGCGCCCACCTCGTGGAACATGACAGTCTCGGGCGTTTTGCCGTGAGCCTTGGCCTCGGCAGCAGCGAGTACGGAAAAAATGGCGAGCGCGCGACGCTTTGCGCCATCGCTTAGCTGCGAATTCTTGATAATTTCCGTGACATCGGCTAGCGAGCGGTGATGATGGTGGTGGGCGTGATGGTGACCCTCGTGGACATGACCGTGGCCCTCATGGTCATGCTCGTGGCAGTGCTCGTGTTCGTGCTCCCCATGATCATGATGGTGGTGCTCATGCTCACGCGTGCGATCGGCAGCTGCTTCGTTGCCGTAGAGCCAGGCCATGTCGTGGTCATGGTTCTCGAGCTCCTCTGCCAGCCGAACGTCAAAGTCGCAGGCGTCGATGCCATGCTTATTTACGCGTGTAACGGCAATCTCAAAGCCGCCGACCGGAAGCGTGGCGAGCTGCTCGCGCAGATGCTCCTCGCTGGCGCCCAGGTCGAGCAGGGCCGCGACGGTCATGTCGCCGCTGATGCCCGAGGTGCCGTCGATGATAAGCGTGTGCTGATGGTTGGACATGGAATGCTCCTTAACGGGCGCAGGGCGTGCCGGCGCTCAGATGATTGATAAGACTTGCCTGGTAGGCGGCACCAAAGCCGTTGTCGATGTTGACAACCGAAACGCCGCTGGCGCAGGAGTTGAGCATGGCGAGCAGCGCGGCTACGCCACCAAAACTCGCGCCGTACCCCACGCTGGTGGGAACGGCAATGACCGGACAGCTCACCAGGCCGCCGATAACGCTCGCCAGCGCGCCTTCCATGCCGGCAATGGCGATGACCACCTGAGCCTGGGCAAGCTCCTCGGCATGTGCGAGCAGGCGGTGCAGGCCGGCGACACCTACGTCGTAGAGGCGGTCGACCTCGTTGCCGTAGAACTCGGCCGTCAACGCGGCTTCCTCGGCGACGGGCAGGTCGCTCGTGCCGGCGCAGGCGACGACGATGCGTCCGTTGCCGGTAGGGGAGGGCTTGCCGCCCACGAGGGCAAGCTGTGTGTCTGGGACATATCCCAAGTCGATGCCGTTGCCGAGGAGCTCCGAGATGCGGTCTGCCTTTTCGGCGTCCAGGCGCGTGACCAGGATGCGCTCCTGGCCGGCAGCGCACAGTGCTTCGATAATGGCAGTAATCTGCTCGGCGGTTTTACCGGCACCGTAGACAACCTCGCCGGCTCCCTGGCGCACCCCGCGCGAAAGATCGAGCTGCGCAAAACCCAGATCGGCGGTTGGCGCCGTCTGGATGCGTGTGAGGGCGACTGCCGGGGCGACTGCTCCGTCGGCAACGTCGCTCAACAATTGCTCAAGATCTCGCTTATCCATATATGTTCCCTTCGACGGCGCAAAGTCTAGCACTCAAAGGGTATGTTTCCGAACACTAAGACAAAATTGTTCGGAAACTATAGGACAGACTGATTCAATTGTTAGACGGATCGGCTAGTCGCGCAGGATGATGTCCATGGCGAGCATCAGGTTGCGCTCGTCGATGGCAAACGGGGCGGCTTCGCGCGTCTTGGGCTTGGCGCAAAACGCGATGCCAGTGCCCGCGGCCTGGATCATGGGGATGTCGTTTGCCCCGTCGCCAATAGCGACCGTGTGTGCCATATCGACGCCGCACTCAACTGCCCAGTCCAGCAGCTGGACGAGCTTGGACTCCTTGGTCACAATGTCGGCAGCCAGCTTACCGGTGAGCTTGCCGTTCATGACTTCCAGGCGGTTGGCCAGGCAAAAATCGATACCCGCGGCGGCTACGATCTTGTCAGCGACCTCGTGGAAGCCGCCGCTCACCACGCCGACCTTCCAGCCCTTGCTGTGTGCCGAGCGCACAAGCTCTAACGCGCCGGGGGTAAATGTCACGCGCTCAAAGATGCGCTCGAACACGCTCTCGTCCAGGCCGGCGAGCAGCCCCACGCGCTCCTCGAGCGCCTGCTTAAAGTCCAGCTCGCCGCGCATAGCGCGCTCGGTGATTTGCGCAACTTGCTCGCCCACGCCTGCCTCCTCGCCCAACAGGTCGATGACCTCCTGGTTGATGAGGGTGGAGTCGATATCCATAACGATGAGGCGTGCAGTCATGACGGGCCTTTCCAAGTGCTGTTTTATTGGGGCATATTGTCGCACGTGACGAGCGCGGGCGGGTGCCGCGGTGCATCAATTGTTTCGTCTCCGTCAAGTCTTTGGGCAAGAGCTACTTTTTCGCGGCACATCGACGCGGGTGCGATAAGATAGAACGCCATGTCTGGCTGCGCGGTTTACGCAGGCTGGGCAAATCTGTACGACGCCGCCCGGAACGACACGGGGCGGCACAGATCCATAAAGGAGGATCACTGGTATGAGCCAGACCCGTCCCATCGATGAGCATTCCATGCACACCCGTACCTGCGGCGAGCTTCGCTTCGAGAACGTGGGCGAAGAGGTCACCCTCACCGGTTGGGTGAGCCGTCGCCGCGACCACGGCGGCCTTATCTTCTGCGACCTTCGCGACCGCGAGGGCATCACGCAGCTCACCTTCGACCCCGAGCACTCCGACGGCGACGCCTTTAAGATCGCCGAGACTATGCGTCCCGAGTGGCCCATCAAGATCCACGGCGTCGTGCGCGCCCGTGGCGAGGAGACCACCAACACCAAGCTCGCGACCGGCGAGATCGAGGTCCTGACCGACCACGCCGAGGTGCTCAACACATCCGTCACCCCGCCGTTCCAGATCGAGGACGGCATCGAGACCAGCGAGGACACCCGTCTGCGCTATCGCTATCTGGACCTCCGTCGTCCCGAGATGATGGCCAACCTCAAGCTGCGCTCCGACTTTACCTTTGCCATTCGCGAGGCACTGCACAACCGTGAGTTCATGGAGGTCGAGACGCCCTCCCTGTTCAAGTCCACGCCCGAGGGCGCCCGCGACTTCATCGTTCCCAGCCGCATCCAGCCGGGCAACTTCTATGCCCTGCCGCAGTCCCCGCAGCTCCTGAAGCAGCTGCTCATGGTCGGTGGCGTTGAGCGCTACTACCAGGTTGCCAAGTGCTTCCGCGACGAGGACCTGCGTGCCGACCGTCAGCCCGAGTTCACCCAGGTCGATATCGAGATGTCCTTCGTGGACCAGAACGATGTCATGAGCGCGCTCGAAGAGGTTCTTGCCGATGCCTTCGGTCGCATGGGCGTCGAGATGCCCACGCCGCTGCGTCGCATGAACTACTGGGAGGCCATGGACACCTATGGCTCCGACAAGCCCGATACCCGCTACGGCATGCACCTGGTCGACCTGACCGACATTTTTGCTAACTCCAAGTTCAAGGTCTTTGCGACTGCCGCAAACGAGGAGGGCTCTGTCGTCAAGGCCATCAACGCCAAGGGCGCCGGTGCCTGGGCACGTGCCAAGATCGATAAGCTTGCCGGCGTGGCCTCCACGTTTGGCGCCAAGGGCCTGGCTTGGATCGCTTTCCGCGAGGACGGCTCCATCAACAGCCCCATCGTCAAGTTCTTCTCGGACGAGGAGATGGCGGCTCTGCGCGAGCGCATGGACGTCGAGCCCGGCGACCTTGTGATGTTCGCCGCCGGTCCGCGCCTGCTCTCTGACGAGATCCTGGGCGGCATGCGTTCTCACATGGCCAACGCGCTCGAGATCAAGCGCGAGGGCCACGACTTCCTGTGGGTCGTCAACTTCCCGCTGTTCCACTGGGATGAGGACCGCAAGGCCTATGCAGCCGAGCATCAGCCCTTTACCCTGCCGACCGAGACCGACATCGCCAAGATCGAGGCTGACCCGTTGGCGGCCGGTTCCTGCACCTACGACTTTGTCATGGACGGCTTTGAGGCCGGCGGCGGCGGTATGCGTATCCACAACGCCGAGATGCAGATGTCCATGCTCAAGCTCCTGGGCTTTACCGAGGAGCGTGCCGAGTCTCAGTTTGGCTTCCTCATGGAGGCGCTCAAGTTTGGTGCGCCCCCGATGGGCGGTTTTGCTCTGGGCCTGGACCGCGTGTGCATGCTGCTCACCGGTTCCGACTCCATCCGCGACGTCATGGCGTTCCCCAAGACGGCCAGCGGCTCCGACCTCATGTCGGGCGCCCCGAGTGCCGTTTCCGGCGCCCAGCTCAAGGACGTTAGCCTGCGCCTGATGTAGGCGAGCGGCTACATATTGCTTGCAACGAGGGAAGGACGTGTGCCTTCCCTCGTTTTTTATACGTCGAGATTGTGAGGGCATGGGATGACCGGGCGTCACGGAAAGTGCATCCCGGAATCTGCGTCCAGAACGGGTCGCGCTTTCCCAAAGGGGGTCCTCTGGGAAAGCGCGACCCAGAATTCGGCAAAATAATGGGGCACAGTTTCCGGTTGAGCTGTCTAACGGAAACTGTGCCCCCAGAATGAGCGCTCAAAACGGGGCAGGCTTTCCGCAACAACTGTCTGGCGGAAAGCCTGTCCCAGTATCTTATAGCGAGTCTCTCTGGATCAGCTGCATGTGCATCACGGAGGTGGTCGGCTCGGCACCCTTGATCATATCGAGCGCAATGTTGGCGGCCATGTGGCCTTCTTCGCGCAGGGGCTGGCGGACGGTCGTGAGCGCGGGGACGCAGCGCGTCGCAATCTCGTGATCGTCGAAGCCGACGACAGATACGTCCGCTGGAACGGATAGGCCTGCCTCGTTGAGTGCGGTGATGACGCCAGCCGCGATACGGTCCGATCCGCAGAGCACGCCATCGAAAGCAATCTCGCGCGCGAGGATCTGGTGCATGGCCTGATAGCCGTCTCCGCTGTTCCAGCCGGTATAGATAACGTTTGCGTCTGGGAGGTCTTCGCCCAAGACGGCGCGGTAGCCGCGCAGGCGGTCGACAACAGCGGGGTTGTCTTGCGGTCCCAACACGGCGACGATATCTTTGCGCCCGCGATCCTTCATGGCGAGTGCCGCAAAATGTCCGCCCTCTTCGTCGTCGGAGTAGACCGTCGAGAACACATCGCGATAGGGGTGGCCCTCGAGCTGGCCGCACAACACGGTGGGTACGCCCAGCTCGCGCAGCACCTCGAGCAGCTCGCTGCCCTTGTAGGGGGAGACGTCGATCACGGCGTCGAACGAGCGGCGCTCAAAGTGCTCGCGTGCGCGGTTGCGCTCATGCGTAGAAGACGCCTGCAAGATAACGGGCAGATAGGACGACTCCGACAGTTCCTCGGTAATGCCGCTCAAAAACTCGCTATAGGTGGGGTCGCTGAAGAGTTCACTCAGGGGCTCGGTCACGAGCACGGCGATGATTTCCGTGCGCCCGACAGCGAGCGCTCGGCCACGAGCGTTGGGGACAAAATTGACTTCCTTGGCCGCCGCGCGGACGCGCTTTTTGGTTTCTTCGCTAATGCGGGGCGAATCGTTGAGGGCGCGCGATGCCGTGGAGCGCGACACGCCGGCAGCTGCGGCAACCTCGGCAAGCGTAGGTGCGGTGCGAACTGGTTGGGTCATGGCGTCTCCTGGAAAATGTGGTCGATGTTGTCACTGATACGGGCTGGTGCGGATACAGCTTACTATAGTGCGCCTGAACAGCGTTCATGATATCCGGTGACCGGTGTCGTTTTGCAACCAAGCCGAAATCGAATACGTCTCGTGTGGGTGAGATATCAGCGGGCGTGGAGGTTGCCTACGAGCTTAAGAACGATGTCTTGCGCTGAGTTTCGATACTCAGGGTGACATAAGTGTTGCGATTGTACAACCGGTTGCACCGTTAACCCGGCCAAATCGACCGTTCAGCGGACAACCGGTTGCACAGCTTTTTGCATCGCCCGTAAGATAAGGACAACCGGTTGCACAAGAATCACTACGATGACGAAGGAGCATCACCATGGACGCCATTAACGATTGGGAAAACCAAGCGCTCACCCACAGGAACCGCCTGGCACCCCATGCGTACTTTATGGGTTACGAGACCGCCGATCTCGCTGCAACGTACAGCCGCGAGCTGTCGCGCGGGTTTGTCCAGCTGTCCGGCTCGTGGCAGTTCCGCCTCTTTGAGGGCCCCGCTGCCGTCTCCAACGAGGAGCTCTCCACGTACGAGCCCGAGTGGGATCACGTGGAAGTTCCGCACCTGTGGCA
>CABSNX010000079.1 GCA_902479205.1 uncultured Collinsella sp.
TCTACACAAGGCTATTCGTCGGCAGCGTCAGATGTGTATAAGAGACAGTTCAAGAACGGCAGGTAGATGATGGCGTCCAGCAAGATGATGATCGCAACAAATACCAGGGCGATAAGCTGGAAGTTCGTGGTGATGAAGATGCCGATGGGGGCGGGGGTGGCCCAAGGCACCACGAAGGAGAAGCCGTTCATGCCCACGTTATCGATAAAGAACTTGGCAACACTCACGTTGACGCAGCCGGCGGCAACAAAGGGGATGAGCATGTAGGGGTTAAGGATCATCGGCGCGCCAAAGAGCAGCGGTTCGTTGACAGCAAAGGCAACAGGAACAATCGAGGCCTTACCGACGGCTTTGAGCTGCTTGGACTTCATAAAGAGAATCAGCAGAAGCGGCACGATGAACGTGGCGCCGGTGCCGCCGAACTCACCCACGAGCGACATGTTAAAGGTGAGGGAGTGGGCGGGGTGGCCGCCTGCCAGAAGAACCTGCAGGTTCTCGGCCTGGTTGGCAAGACGGATGGGGTCGATGCCCGGCTGGACGATCGAGGGGCCGTGGACGCCGATGAACCAGAAGAACGCGGTGGCCGCCTGGATAAGGATAAGGCCGGGATAGGTTTCTGCAGCGGTAAAGAGCGGGGAGAGCAGTTTGATAAGCAGCTCGGAGAACGGAACGCCCATGAGGTTGCGAACGACGACATCGATGATGCCGCAGATGATGACGGCGCCGCCAAAGGGGATGATGTCGCGGAAGTTCTGAGCGATGGCGCCCGGGACCTCCTTGGGCAGCTTAATGGTCAGATCGCGCGAGACGCAGAACTTATAGACCCAAACGGTAATGAACGCGGCGATATAGGCCGAGAACAGACCGCGCGTGCCCATGCTGGTGCAATCGAAGACCGAAAGTTCGGAGCCGTTGAACTTGGTGGTGAACTGCGTGACTGCGAGCAGCAGCATGCTGCACTGGGCGGCCACCATGGTGGAACCGTCGTTGAGCACTTTGCCGGCGGGCATGCGACGGTTCATGGAAGCCGTAAAGTTCTTGGCGGTGGTGCCGGCAACCATGATGCCCATGACGCCCATGGTGAAGTTATACAGCTTGTTGCACCAGTCGATAAGCGGCTGGGGCAGCGTGATGCCGACTACGCCGGGAAGGGTGGCGATCAGCAGGAAGATCGAAGAGGTGAGGACGATGGGCATGCACCCAAGGAATCCGTCCTTAATGGCCTGGAGGTAGATGTTCCTCGAGATCTTCTCAAAGAACGGTTGATGCTTCTCGAGCATCTTTACGATGGCGTCCATAGAGCTCCTTTGCTGCTCGATGCGCGATGCATGTGGATGGAACTGGTCGTCGATGGATGGTCAGGACTGCCCGGAAACCTTCCTGCTTAAGGAAGGCATTGCGAAATGACAACGTTGTCATTTTGTTAATGACAACGTAAGACATTTTTGGAAGAGCAACAAGGATATACGGGTGAGCGGTCGATATTGTCCGGTAAACGGTTGATTTGTCAGTCGGGCAGGTAGTGTATGCTAGAACGCAAAAAGCAAGCGATGCAAAACCGACTGGAGAAGTAGTGGCAACGATGGACAAGAAAAATGTCTCAATGAACGATGTGGCGATTGCTGCGGGTGTTTCTCTCAAGACGGTTTCGCGTGTGATCAACGAGCCCGATAGCGTGCGAGAGTCGACACGCGATAAGGTTCATTCCGCAATGGAGGCGCTCGGGTTTCGAACCAACTTTGCCGCGCGTTCGCTCAAGTTGGGCCGTTACGGGTGCATTGGCGTGGTGCTGTTCCACTTGTCGGGCGGTGCCGTGGACATGATTGACGGTATCGCAGATGCCGCCGAAGAACGCGGCTTTGCGCTCACGATGATCAAAAAGCGGGCGGGGGAGAAGATGACCCTTGCCGAAGCGGCGCGTAGGATGTCGCAGCTGCCTGTTGATGGCATGATCTTCAACCTGCGTCAGATGGTCGATGACTTTGATACTTTTGAGGCACCGAAAGACCTCAAGACGGTGATTATCACACCGATGGAACATCCTACCTGCTCCACCGTCAGTGACGACCAAGAGGGCGGCGCGCGCATGGCGTGCGAGTACTTCTTGAACCACGGGCATAAAAACGTGTACTTCGTCTCTGGTAAGAAAGAGTCGTTGTCGAGCCAGTGCCGTATGAAAGGTTGGCGTGCGGCACTCGAGGCGCGTGGCATTGAGCCGCCCGAGCCTCTGCAAGGCGATTGGAATGCGGATAGTGGCTATGCCGCGGGCCTTGTGCTTGCCGATAAGCCCGATTGCACGGCGGTCCTCGCTGCTAACGACTGCATGGCAAACGGCGTGATGATGGCTCTACGTGACAAAGGGCTCAGTGTGCCCAATGATGTGTCCGTGATCGGCTTCGACGATGAGCTCTATAAGACGATTCCCAACTCGATTCTGACGTCGGTGAAGTTTCGCCACCGCGAGCTGGGCATCCGTGCGCTCAACGAGGTCGTCGCAGGTCTGGAAGCCCCGAGCTCCAGAAGCCGTACGCTCGTCTCGGGCGTGTTGGTCGAGCGTTCCAGCGTAAAGGACTTGCGGGCGTAGACGTGCTCGGCCTATTCCGTTTGTCTCGATCTGTAACAACTAGACGGTCAAAAGTGGTCTACATGTTACAGATTGAGATTTTCGGCTTGGCCTGTGCGTTCATCTCGATCTGTAACAGCTAGGACCGAAAAACTCGGCTAGATGTTACAGATTGAGATGAACAGGAGGACGGGTGCGGTCTAAACAAAATGGCCCGCGCATCACACATCGATGCACGGGCCATTTATTGTCTGCAAGCGGCAGGTGGTGTCAGCGTCTTATGCCTCGAGGTTTTCCTCGATCCAGGCGACGGCACCCTTGGGATCCTTAGTGAGGTCGATGTACTGTTTGCCCTTGGGCGACAGCAGCGTGATGCCCAGGCGGTCGGTGTCGGCCTTCATCTCGTTGTAATAGGTGCGAACCTGCGGAGCCAGGACGATGACGTTGTACTGGTCCATGATGGCGTAGTGGCTGCCGTAGGCACCGGCGTTGGCGGTAATGTCGATGCCCAGCTCGTCGGCGCCTTCCTTAAGCGCGTTGGCGAGCAGTGCAGAGGTGCCGGCGCCAGCGCACAGAACCAGAACCCTCAGATCCTTGCCCTTAAGGGCGGACGGAGCTGCGGAGGCCTCAGTGGCAGAAGCGGTCTCGACAACAGGAGCCTCAACGGCGGGGGCGGCAGCGGTCTTGACGGCCTTGGTCTCCTCGGCCTCTTCTTCGGCCAGGGTCTCGGCCTCCTGCTTGCACAGGACGTTGTCGTAGGCCTTGCAGAACGGGTAGTAGATCAAGAAGTCAACGACCAGCAGGACGACAACCAGGACCAGAGAGATCGGCTGGAAGTTGGTGTCGATGAAGGTGCCGATCGGTCCGGGGAGTGCCCACGGCATGGCATAGATAAAGCCGTTCATGCCCAAAAAGTCGATGAAGAACTTACCAATGAGGACGTTGGCCACGGGGGCAAACAGGAACGGGATCAGGAAGTACGGGTTGAGGATGATGGGCGCGGCGAACAGCAGCGGCTCGTTGACGGCGAACATCACGGGCACGACAGAGGCTTTGCCGACGGCCTTGAGCTGCTTGGAGCGCATAAAGAGCAGGAAGATGATCGGGACAATGAACGTGGCGCCGGTGCCGCCGAGTTCGCCGATGTAGTTACCGAAGTTTTCGGTCAGGGCGAGGGCGGGGTGACCGCCGGCCTGCAGCGTGGCGAGGTTGGTGGTGATGTTGCCAAACAGCGCGGCGTTGAGGGCAGGCTTAACGACCGAGGGGCCGTGGATGCCCATGAACCAGAACAGCGGGATCATGAACCAGATGAGGGCGAGGCCGGCGTAGGAATCGGCAGCGGCGAACAGCGGGCTCACCAGCGTGGAGATGACGTTGGCAAACGGGACGGCCAAGCAGGTGCGGCAGATAACGTCGATGACGGCGACAAACAGGATGGAGAAGCTGAAGGCGAAGATGTCGCGGAAGTTCTGGGCGATGGCGCCGGGGACTTCTTTGGGCAGCTTGATGGTGATGTCTCGCTTAATGCAGAAGGCATAGATGTTGACCGTGGCAAATGCGGCGACAAAGGAGCTCAGTAGGCCCTTGGTGCCCATGTTGTCGGTAAAGAACACCGAGACATCGGCGCCGTCGATCTTGGCACTCGTCTGGGTAACGGCCAAGATGAGCATAGCGCACATGGCGGCGACCATGGTGCTCGTGGCGTTGATGGCCTTGCCGGCAGGCATGCGGCGGTTCTTGGAGCCGGTCAGCGCGCTTGCGGTGGTGCCGGCGACCATGATGCCCACGACGCCCATCGTGAAGTTGTAAACCTTGTTGCAGAAGTTCACGACGTCGACGTTCCACCAGTCGGGCAGCGTAAAGCCGCCGACCGTGGCGACAACGCCCGGCAGGGTCGAAATAAGCAGGAAGACAGAAGAAGACAGGATGATGGGCATTGCTGCCAAAAAGCCGTCTTTAATGGCCTGAAGGTAGATGTTCTTAGAGACCTTGTCGAAGTACGGCTGACCTTTCTCCAAGAACTTAACGATCGATTCCATAGTTCACGCTCCTCTTTGCATGAAATCTTAATGGCATGGACGTTGAAAACCTATATGGTCTCCCGCTTGCTAAAAGCCCGGGTGCAGGCGGGGTCGGTCCCAGGGGGAGAGAGGGGAGCGGCTGGGTTTGTATCGCATAGGGCCGCTCCCCTCTCGGGGGAAAGCGAGGCGATGCGCTACTGCGCGTCCGCCATAGTGTCGGCGAGCTCCTTGTACCAGAGTGCCGACTGCTTGATGTAGCGTTTTTGCGTGTCGAAGTCGATGTAGAACAGGCCGTAGCGCTTGTTATAGCCGTTGGCCCACGAGAACTGGTCCTGCAGGCTCCAGATAAAGTAGCCCTGGACGTCGACGCCCTCGGCGCGCGCCCGGAGCACCTTCTCCATGTGCTGGTCGACAAAGTCGATGCGCTCGGGATCGGCGACGATGCCGTTTGCGTCGGGCTCGGGGTCCTTGTGGCCCAGGCCGTTTTCGGTGATATAGATGACGGGGAGGTTGGGATAGGTGGCGCTGATGTGCTTGAGCGTGTCGTAGAGGCCTTGCGGGTAGATGAGCCAATCCCAGTCGGTGGTGGGGATACCCGGCATATCGACCTGCTGCCCGACGCCCTTAAACTTAAAGCACGAGGTGCCCTTGTCTCCGGTGCCGTTAAAGCTGTTGGTGGACTCGCCATCGTAGGCGGCGATAAACGCCGACTGATAGTAGTTGAGGCCGAACATATCGTTGCGGGGCGCCGCCTTGGCGAGCTCCTCCATGTCGCTGTCCTCAACCGTAAGCGTGGCGTTGTTGGCACGCAGAATCTCGTTGATGAGTGAGAGGGTGCGCGCGGAGTAGTGACCCAGGAAGGCGCCGTCCATGATGAAGTCGGTGTAGAAGGCGTTGTACAGGTCGGCGGCGTGCTGGTCGGCGGGCGAGTCTGTGGCAGGATATGCCGGCGTCAGGACGTTGACCATGCCAATGCGTCCGCCCAGGTGCTCGGTCTCGTCAAGATCCTTATACAGGTTGACGGCGCGGGCGTGGGCAACGAGCTCGTTGTGCTGGCTCTGGATGCCGCTCGTCACATCAAAGTGATGGTTGGGCGGGAAGTTGCCTTGGATGTATTGGGAGTGCGAGAGGCTGATGAGCTCGTTGATGGTGAACCAATTCTTGACCTCGCGGAACTCGCGGAAGCAGAACTCGGCATAGCGCACATAGGCGTCGACGGTCTTGCGGTTGAGCCAGTCGCCCTGGTTGAACAGGGCGGCGGGGGAGTCAAAGTGATGCAGGGACACATAGGGCTCGACGCCATACTTTTTGCAGCAGGCGAACAGCTCGTGGTAGTGCTTAACGCCCTCGGCGAGGGGCTCGGCATCGTCGCCGTTGGGGAAGATGCGGGTCCAGGCGATGGACACACGGATGGCGTTGAGTCCATGCTCGGCAGAAAGGCGGATATCCTCCTCGTAGCGGTTGTAGAAATCACTGGCCGGGTCGGGCAAAAAGCGACCCTGGGCGACAAGGTAATCGTCCCACATGGTCTTACCCTTGCCTGCCACCTTCGTGGAACCTTCCGTTTGGTACGCGGCGGTTGCGGCGCCCCAAACAAAGCCCTTCGGCAGCTGCTGTACGCGGTTTAGCAAAGACATATGCATACACCCTCTCGTCTCGCTGTTCGATATTGTGCGTTTGCGCTCAGGAGGCTCCCTGGTTAGCGTTCAGCGGTGAAAAAGCCCGATAAACACTATCTTAAAATGATTAGAACCAAAATGAGCACGTGAACATTTGACAATGAGCACGTTAACATCCGGCTGGGATGTATAGAAACAAAACAACTTCAAACAGCCGCGAACGGTTGTATTTGTTCGGTAAGCGGTTTTGATTGACAGAAGTTTTCATGTTGTGGTATATGGCTCGGGTATCATGAGCACGTTATCGATGTATGTACGATGCGCCATGGGCGCGGGGAATAGTTGGGAAGCAGGTTAGCGTGGAAGGCATGGCTCAGCAGACAAGGAATGGTCATTCGGCGAGCGCGGCAGAGGTTGCGGCGCTCGCTGGCGTGAGCCGCCAGACTGTGTCTCGCGTGGTCAACGGTATGCCCAACGTGACGGAAAAGACGCGCAAGCGTGTGCTGGCCGCCATGGAAGAGCTGGGCTTTCGTCCCAATTTTGCTGGAGCGGCGTTGCGCGGCGGGTCGTATCGTTCTATTGGCCTGTGCATGTACAACATCACACGTGTCGGTAACCTGGCGACGCTCGAGGGTATCATGCAAGCGGCGCGCGAGCACGATTTTGCCGTCACTATGATCGAGATGGGCGGCGACAAGCCCTATACACTTGCCGATGCCTCGCGCCGCATGGTCGAGCGACCCGTCGACGGCATGATTCTCAACATGAACCGCATGGCTCCCGATTTTGAGGAGTTTGTTCCCCAGCCGGGAGTGCGAACGGTCATCCTGTCCATGTATGCGCATCCGCGCTGCACGACGATCGACTCCGACCAGTATGGTTCGTGCGAGCTGTTGACCAATTATCTGCTGGAACATGGTCACTCGAATATGCGGTTTGTGGCGGGTCCGGAAAACTCGATTTCCTCGCGTTTTCGTGAGGCCGGTTGGCGCGATACGCTGGGTCGTGCTCATGTCGATGCCGCTCCGATGCTGCGTGGCGATTGGAGTGCGGACAGTGGGTACGCCATGGGCGAGCGGATTGCGGCCGAGGTGCTTGCCGGCGGGTCGCAGGCGCCGACTGCCGTGCTTGCGGCAAATGACCAGATGGCGCTGGGCGTTATCGCCGCGCTCGAGAACGCGGGCCTGTCCGTGCCCGACGACGTGAGCGTGGTTGGTATCGACGACGCACTCGAGGGACTTGTTCCTCACAATCGACTGACGACGCTGCGATTTGATTTGCGCGGTGTCGGTAAGCTTGCGTTTGAGGCGGCGATTGGAGAGAGCTCGTCTATCGAGGCGATTCATGTGCCGAGTACGCTGGTCGAACGCTCGACTGTTAGGGACATACGGGGTTAGGTCCTACTCCGTTTGTCTCGATTTGTAACAGGTAGACGGTCAAAAGCGGGCTACGTGTTACAGATTTAGATTCTTCGGAAAGAGCAATCCTGTTCGTCTCAATCTGTAACAGCTAGGACCAAAAAACTCGGCTAGATGTTACAGATCGAGACAAACGGCTCCCGACCAGCCCAAAAACAAAAAGACCGGGGGCGGCGCGCCGTGTGACGTGCCGCCCCCGGCTGAGAAATGGGGACAGGTTGTGTGAGCGGGCAACCCCGCCAGCCACTAGTCCAGACGACGGGTCTGCGCCACGTGCTTGTACCAGTAGGCGCTTGCCTTGGGCGTGCGCTTCTGGGTTTCAAAGTCAACGTAAAAGAAGCCGTAACGCTTGTTGTAGCCATTGGTCCAGGAGAACTGATCCTGCAGGCTCCACAGGAAGTAGCCGCCCACGTTGACGCCCACCTCCATGGCCTTGAGCAGCCAACGCAGGTGCTGCTCGATGTAGTCGATGCGCGGCTGGTCGTCCACAAAACCGTTCTTGTAGGGGTCCTTGTAGCCCATGCCGTTCTCGGTGATGAAGATCTGCTTGTAGTTGGGGTAGCGCTGCTTAATGTAGACGAGCAGATCGAACAGACCCTCGGGATAGATGATCCAGTCCCAGTCGGTGGTGGGGATGCCGGGCTTGTTCACATGCTCGCCAATGCCCTTGACGCGCCAGCGACCGGTGCCCTTCTCGCCCGTACCGTTGTGGTGCAGGTCGTTCTCGCCATCGTAAGCCTTCAAAAAACGGCACTGATAGTTGTTAACGCCCAGGTAGTCGTTGTAGAGCGCTGCCTCGCGCATAATCTCGAGGTCCTCGTCCAAGATCTCGATGGTGCCGCCCGAGACGGCAGCCAGGCGGTTGGCGCACTCGAGGGTGTCGGGGGCATAGTCGCCGCGGAAGGTGG